>DAOUMG010000171.1:0-3018 GCA_034411935.1 Dehalococcoidaceae bacterium | reverse complement strand
TTCGCAATTCAGAACTACTTTGGCTTTAATAATGAGATGGAGTCAAACACAGCCAATATGTTCCTGTTGGCTGTTGGCTTGCCATCCCTCATACTGGTGGTAGTCGCCGGGGTTCTGCCCTGGATGAGGAGTCGGCGAACAGCTTCCTAAAACATGCTGGAATTTCCCCTGGGGCTCTTAACGGGGCCCCGGGGGAAATCTTTAAAGCAGGGTGTAAAAACGTAGGTTCAGTGGCAACTGATACGCTTGGCAGGTGTTGTAATGAATCTGAGATGCTGGCAGTTAGCATGGGGTGAGATATGTATACCATGAATAACCCTATCCGTATGCATGGTGGTGTTGACATTAATACCCGAAGGACACATCACAGCGCATATATGGCAGAGGAAGACAAGAAACACGCTAACAGGGCCCGCAACAACGGTCAGAAATCCTGCCAGTGCTGCGGCTTCTGCTGCCTGAAGCAGCCATGCGTCCCATCACCTGGTGAATTTAATGCCGTCGCCGATTACCTGAATATCACCCCGAGAGAACTTGCCACTAAATATTCAGTAGTGAATGAAGAGAAGAACGGCTTTTATTTATTATGGGCTCGTGAAACCCAGACCGATGTTCTCGGTCAGTTACTTCCCTATTACAGGACTTATGACAGGGGTTACTGCGTATTCTTCAACAAGGAAAACCACGCCTGCAAAATACATAAGGTGCGCCCTAAAACAGCCAAAGAAACTAAATGCTGGCAGAAAGAAGTTACAAAGTGCGACGCAATCTGGACTACGGAACAGATAAGGGCTTTACTGCCGGACTTTAATCCAGACGGCGGTGGTTTGTATGTTGTCAATCAAAATGGGACGGTCAGTTTACTCCGGATATAAAGGGGCATGAAGTTAGTTTACCCTTTGGTGGGGTGCTAACTGGCTGGTAGTGAGTCAAGAAAGGATATTTACCTTGATGCAACAGGCGAAAGAGAAAACTAAAGAAATAGCTAATGAGCTTGTCCGGTCTCACACGGACAATCCAAATACAAATGTATATCATATTTCTTATGCTCCGGCGACAAAAGAAGCTTCCCTTTTCTTCTGGGGCTGTAATTTTAGCTGCCGGGGGTGCCTGTGCAAGAAAGAGATACATAATTTCCTTCTTAAAGAGAACTTGTACCTTCCTTTCGAGGAACCAAAGGGGCTTGCTAAACCGCCGGACAGGTTTCTGGATCTTAAAGAGGTCATTCGAACCCTGGACGAGCTGGATGTAAGGTTGGTTTTACTCGAAGGCCAGGAGGCTTCCCTGGATCCATCATACCCTGCCTTGACTGAGGCGCTCCATAAGAGATTGGGAAGCCGTAACATCCTTTGCAGCAATATCTATAAGACACCGTCACTAAAAGATACGGATGCAGTAGCGGTTAGCATAAAGGCATTTACCGACAGATTGCACCAACACTATACCGGTAAATCTAATAAAAGGGTTCTGGATAACTTTGTAAGTCTTTATAAATCAGGAATCAAATTATCAGTCGCCTCAGTTTTTATTCCTGATTATATTAATAATAACGAAATCGAGCTTATCGCCAGGTTCATCGCTTGTGTAGATAAGGATATTCCTTTCCAGATACTGCCCTATTTTAAGGCTGGTGATAATCCCTGGCGGCATCCTATTCCGGAGGAAATGGATGAAGCGGCCAGAGTGGCCAGAAAACATCTTAATAAAGTCTATAGTTGGAATGGGAATGAAAAAATGGATTATGAGGTGGTGAAGATTTTATGACGAATATATATCATATATACCACACGCCAAAGACCAAAGAAGTATCCCTTATGTTCTGGGGATGTAATATCAAATGCAAGGGCTGTTACTGTAAGAGAAGGATCTACAGCCCTATGCTGAAGGACTTCGTCGGCACACATATTTATGACGATCCCGGCCTAGCTAAACCCCCGGAACAATTTCTAAATCTTGATGAAGTTATCCAAGCTCTTGATAAGCTGGACTTCGAGCGCGTTCTGCTTGAAGGGCAGGAGGCCTCTATAGACCCCCGGTACCCCGAACTAACTGAAATTCTACATAAAAGGTATGGTAGCTACAACGTGCTTCTATCAAACCTTTATGAGCTACCCGATCTGAAAGATACAGATAAGGTGGCGTTCGGTATCAAAGCTGTCACTAATAGTCTTCATAAGGACTATACCGGTGTATCTAATGAAAGGATTCTGCGGAACTTCATAAATCTATACCACCGCGGCGTAAAGATGATTGTCGAGTCCGTGGTAATACCGGGCTATATAGATATTGAAGAAACTGAGCGTATTGCCAAATATATTGGCAGTTTAGACGAGGAAATACCTTACGTTTTACTGCCCTATTTTAAGGCTGGTGATAATCCCTGGCGCAGGCCAACACCAAAGGAGATGGAAAAAGCGGCAGACAGGGCTAGAAAATACCTGAAAAATGTCTACTTCTTCAGGGGTGACGAAGAAATACAGCAAGAGGTGTTCAGCATTTTCCCAGCGGAGAGCGACTTAGATTGCTATACAATTCCCTATCGCAAAGGGATTCCCACTTTAAATAGTAATTCACAGAAGGAAATTATTAAGGAAGCCATAAAGATAGGAATGACTTAATAAGAAGACTTTTAGCTCAAAAGGTAGGAGATTTATGAGTTAAGAATATCTTGGTGGGAGGTGAGAATCATGTGGCTGGCACCCGGGAGAGACCAGGTGGCACCTTAGGAAAGACTAAGGAATACCTTAATCTAAAGGAGGTTATTAATGAAAAAGTTTCATTCAACAGTAACTCGAAGGGACTTCATGAAGGCGCTGGGCTTTGGTGTTGCCGGTCTTGGTGCTGCGGCAGCTGCTGCCCCGGTATTCCATGACCTGGATGAGGTTATAGGATCATATAACTCAGATACACCTACCGCAACCATGAAGCGCCCCTGGTGGGTTACAGAGAGAGATTTCCTCAACCCAACGGCAGAGGTCGACTGGAGCATTATGCAGCGTATGGACAGGATGTATGAGG
>DAOUMG010000170.1:0-4431 GCA_034411935.1 Dehalococcoidaceae bacterium | reverse complement strand
TAACGATATCTGCCCCTCGGCGTTTAATGTCTAGTTTATTTTACTTAAGTTAAACAACCTTGACGTATTGTCTGCGGTAATGCGGGCGACCTCGTCTACTGGCAGCCCTTTTATCTCAGCCAGTTTATTTACAGTGTGGGTAATATAAGAGGGCTCGTTACGCTGGCTGCGATACTTTTGAGGCGGCAGAAAGGGGCAGTCTGTCTCCACCAGCAACCTGTCCAGGGGCAGTTTCCTGATAATATTTGCCATATCTCTGGCAGATGGATAGGTAATATACCCGCCCAGGGAGAGGTGAAATCCCAGTTTAAGATATGTTTGGGCAATCTTTAAGCTACCGTTAAAACAGTGGATAACGCCTTTTATTTCTTTACTTTTATCAAATACCCAATCAAAAAGTATGGCCAGCAAATCATCTTCAGCCTGGCGGCAGTGGATCACAAAAGGTTTGTTAAGCTTATAAGAAAGCTCGAGGTGCCACATGAAGGCTCTTTTCTGGGCTTCTTTATCTGAATAATGCCGGTAGTAGTCAAAACCTGTTTCGCCGATAGCGACCACCAGGGGGTGCTCTGCCAGTCTGGAAATCTGTGTAAAATCATCCTCGTTACTACTTTTAAGCATATTAGGATGAAGGCCTGCGGCAGCCCGGATAATGCTATAGTCTTCAGCCAGCTTGACGGCTTTTAAGGTTGACCCGGCATCTATGCCTATTGAAATAATAGCGCCGACACCGGCTTCGGTAGCTTTGGAAATGACGTCGGTTCGGTCTTTATTGAACTCGGGCATATCCAGGTGGGCGTGGCTGTCTAAAATCATCTTCAGTTTCTCTTAAAAGATAAGTTCGGCTGCTCTTTTAGTAATCTCAAAGGCGAAAGAAGGTACGATGCCGAGGATTAAAATAGCGGCACAGGGTATCGCCAGTGCCAGTTCAAGTGCCGAAGATGTATAGACCTTGCCTTCGGTAACTGGTTTGCCAAGCCACATTACCTTGATTACCCTTAAGTAGTAGTATGCGGCGATGACGGTATTGATTACGGCGATAATCACCAGCCACAAAAGGTCGTGGCTGACGGCGCCGCTGAAAATATAAAACTTGGCTATGAAACCGGCAGTAGGCGGAAAGCCGATGAGGGAAAACAGGGCCAGCGTCAGCGCCAGTGCCATCAACGGCGATTGTTTGCCCATGCCGCTGAAATCTTTGATAAGGTCGCTACCGACCTTATTGGAAATGGCGATTACGGCGGTGAAGGCTGCCAGGTCGGTAACGGCGAAAGCCAGCAGATAGAAAAGGGTACTGCTCTGACCAACATTATCAATACCCTGCGACATACCTATGGTAGCCAGACCGACCAGTAAATAACCGGCATGGGCGATGCTTGAGTAACCGAGCATACGTTTTATATTAACCTGTGAAATGGCCACTAGGTTGCCAAGCGTCATACCGATAGCACTGATAACGGCAATTATCATTCCCCAGTCGGCACTCAGAGCTTCAGGCACGGAGAAGGCGGTAAAAAAGACGCGGATAATAATGGCGAAACCGGCCGCCTTTGAAGCTACCGAAAGGAACATTGTTATCGGCGTCGGTGCGCCTTCGTAAACATCGGGAACCCAGAACTGGAAAGGCACGGCTGCTATCTTGAAACCGAAGCCGGCAATTAAAAGTATCATGCCCAGCATCAGCGAGGGATTCTCCATAATACCGGAGAGCGGCATCATCTGAATGTAGTGAGCTATTTCTGTAAGTTGTGTTTTACCGGTAACGCCGAAGACCAGGGCCATACCGTAGAGAAGTATCGCCGAGGCTACGCCGCCGATAAGCAGGTACTTAAGCGAAGATTCGGCGGACTTGGGGTCCTTGAGGAAACCCACCAGCGCATACAGGGAAATAGCGGTAATCTCTATGGCGATATAAATTGAAATAAGGTCGGTGGTAGCTGCCATCAGTAACATACCCAGTGTTGCCAGCAGCACCAGGGCGTGGTACTCCCCCTGGAAGCGGACGAACTTACTTACGTAATCAACAGAAGCCATAATAAGCAGGGCAGCGATTCCTAAGAAGAGTAGCTTAAAGAAGAGGGCGTAGTTATCAACGGCCAGCATATTATTAAAGATGAACCGGTGTTCGCCGGACCACATAGAGATGGTAAAGATAGCAGCTGTAAAGATACCGACGATGCTGATTATCGGTAGCCATCTCTTGTTAGCTACAAACAGGTCGGTAAAAATGACCAGTATAGCGGTAACTATCAAGCAAATCTCCGGCGCTGCCAATTCTAAATGCAAACTATTCTCCTAAACTCTTTGATTAGCCGCCGAAAAGGGCAGCCAGCGGTGTAACGCCTGTATTTATTACATCTGTTAAAACCATCGGGAAGACGCCTATAAGGATAATGGCGCCGATAAATACCGATGAGTAAAACTTCTCCAGCCTGTCGGCGTCTAGTGAGCCGTTGAACTTCTCAAGCCTGGGACCCAGAAAAACGCGCTGTACAGTCCACAGGATATAGGCGGCCGCCAGCAGGATGCCCAGCAGGCAAAGCAGTGTGAATACCTGAACGCCGCCGATGATATCACTTGAGAAAGCACCCAGAAAGGTCATCACCTCGGCGATGAAGCCGCTGGTGGTAGGCACCGCCATGGCGCCCAGACCGCCGATAGTAAAGATAACGGCCACCGCCGGCATTTGCTTAGCTAGACCGCCTAATTTGGGAATACTACGCTCGCCGGAATTATGCATTAGAATACCGGTAACGGCGAACAGAAGGCCTGTGATGAGGCCGTGGCTGAACATCTGTAAAGTTGCGCCCACCATGCTAACCTGGCCCAGGGCAAAGATACCCAGCATAACAAAGCCCATATGGCTGATGCTTGAGTAAGCGATCAGCCTCTTGATATCGGTTTGTTTGAGGGTGATAGCTCCTCCGTAGATGACGTTTATCACCGCCAAGGTGAGCAGCAGGGGCCCATAAGTTTGGGCCACTTCCGGGAACATGCTGACATTAATCCTGAGCATGGCATAACCGCCCATTTTAAGTAGGGTACCGGCCAGTATCACGCTGACCGCCGTCGGGGCGTCCGTATGAGCATCGGGCAGCCAGGTATGGAAGGGGAATACCGGTAGTTTGATAGCGAAACCGAAGAAAAAGAAGAAGAAGGTCAGCGCCAGCGGCGCAGTTTTAACCAGTGCGCCGAGGTCTGTCTGCGCCAGCTCTACCATATCTAAACTTCCCGTATTAAAGAACATAACTAAAATTCCTGCCAGGATGAAGGCACCGCCGAGCAGGGTATAAATAACATATTTCATGGCGGAATAGGTCTTGCGCCCGGCACCCCAGATAGAAATCAGGAAGTACATAGGGATAAGCTCAACTTCCCAGAAGATGAAGAACAGTAGGAAGTCCAGCGAGCAGAAGACGCCGGTTATGCTGGCCTGGAGGATAAGTATCCAGGCAAAATACTCTTTAACCCGCATATTTATCTTCCAGGAGATTAAAATAACAAGAAAGCCCAGCAGGGTAGATAAAAGAACCATAGGCATACTGAGACCATCGACACCGATGTGATAATGAGCATTGATAATCGGAATCCAGGAGAGGTTCTGCTCAAACTGGATAACGCCGGCCATATCTGCGGAGCGGTCGAAGGCAGCGAAGATGATAATAGAAAGCACCAGTGGGACGAGGGTGGCAGCAACCGATATATATTTGACACTACCGGAGGTAAGACGCGGCAATAGGGCGATTAAGATAGCTCCCAGTACCGGCAGAAAGATTATTAAAGAAAGATAGGGAAAATCCACGAGCGTATTACCTCCTTCTAATTAGTAAAATAAACAAAGAGTAAAATAGTTAAAATACCCATTATTATAAAAGCGCCGTATAGCTGGAGCTGACCTGTTTGGACTTTTCTAACCGTCCTGCCGGTGGCTATGGTGGTACTGGCAACTCCGTTCACGGCGCCGTCGACGCCTTTATCGTCCATCGTTTTAAGGCCTGAGAAAAAGCGTCGGACGATAAAGTTTTCCACTAATATTGTATTCAAACCGCCGTCAAGAATACTGCTATCGAAAAACTTAAAGCCACTGAAAAGGCCTTTAAGCAGCAGGGTACGGGCGATTACATTCTCGTAAAGTTCGTCCATCCAGTATTTATGGCTGAAGAGCTTATGTAGCGGGCTAAAGAAGCTCCTGATGCGCTCCGGCGACAGCCATTTAGCCTGATACATAGCATAAGCCAGAAAAATACCTCCGCCGGCAGTCAGCAGGGAAACCCAGGTTAAGGGATGCGAAAAAACGCCGAAAAATCCCTCTATGAATCCCTTGATTTCACCGTGCCCCAGAAAATGGCCAAAGCCTCCGGTAACATTTAACAGACCGGAAAATATCGCCATAAAACCCAGTAAAACCATAGGCCAGACCATAACCCTGCG
>DAOUMG010000169.1:0-5582 GCA_034411935.1 Dehalococcoidaceae bacterium | reverse complement strand
GGGAAATATATTTGATATCAGTGAGGGGATATCGTTTCATATATAAAATATTTATTATTAATTATATATAAATATACCATATTGAATATATTACCGATTTGAGAGACCGCGATGACCTGCCGGGTGGTAGTTCTATCTCCGACTGGAGCATCCTTTCATGGAAAATAGATTGAAAATTCCCCGTTTTAATTCTAGTAATTTATAGACTCCCCCCCAACCTGTACCTTACCATCAATCGCTAGTCTTATGTAAAGCTCTAATTTCCTACCTTTCGGCTCAACTCTTTTCTACCGAGGATATCCTGGCCGCAGCCGTAACAGATACCGTCGTGGCAGCTTACCACACCGCCGCACTCGGGACACCGCCACTTTTCCTGCTCTTTTTCTAAAAGCTTCTCTATGCCGTAATCCCTGATGTAATCAAGGTTCTCTATCATGCTCATCGAGTACTTGGTTCTATATCTCTTGTCCAGCTGCTTAAGCCTGCTGCATGGATATTTCCGGCATTCATAGCAAAATCCGGATTTATTAACCTTAATCACTTCGCAATTCTTAATGATACATCTGATACAAGATACCGATTTGTTGGTATCTATTTCACGGCAGCCGGGGCATTTTTTCTTTTCTCTCAAGTGCCCCTTACAGATACCGCAATTCATCCCGCATGGGGCTATCATTCCCGTTTTCAACTTTTATACCTTCCCTATAATTTTTCCGCCTTTTCTATTCTATATAACATACCTTACCGTCTGATGTTTAAAGTGATAAAATCCATTTTATAAATAAAACGCAAGCCTTTTAAACCTACGTTTCAATTACCTAACAATCGTTGTTAATCTATTCAACCAGGGAGCAGTTTACCATGCGGATAGCTATCAGTGAGCCGTCGAAGATACCTCTGACGGTAACCTCCTGCCCTTTATGCAGCTTTTTTAAAAGCATTGTGTGCTTCTTTTCAAACATACACTTGACGCTTTTAATATTATCTCCTTCATCTCCGCTTACTCTTATGTAGTGGGTATCAAGTATATCCTTGACATCTATCATGGTTACTATCCCGGTAACTTCAAGAAGCTTCTTAGCAAACCTGGCATCGGCGGCGGACCCGTCTTTAGTGTATGCTTTAATGATTTCATCGACGGTCAGCACTATTGCCGGAGCTTCCGCCTCGGGCTTATGCTCGGTTTCCTCCACCGGTTCCGCCTTTTTTTCTGGTTCCGGGGTTGGTTCTTCGGTTTTTACAAACGGTTTAATCTCAATCTCTGTTGCCTGAGCTGGCTCGTATTTGAGTTTTGGCTCCGGCTCCGGCTCGGAGATTATTTCAGTTTCGGTGATTAATTCTGGTTCGAAGGCTTCTTCTGCCTGGTGTATTCCTTCTTCTTTTAGCTGCCTGTATGTCTTGGGTATCTCCTTAAATGAATCCGATATCAAAGGGTAACCGCACCACTGACAAGCCCAGTCACTGGTTCTTAATGTCTGGCGGCTACAATTAGGACACTGTGCCATTTAATAATCCTCCTCCTGTAAGGTTATATTTAATAACGAAATATGTCAATACACTTAAGCTATAAAATTATAAGAAACCGGCCGGTTGCTTCTCTACTTATTTTCCCACATACTAGACTGTAAAAATGTCGCCAGGTTCACATTATGGTTGGTGATATTTAATTTGTGCCTTATCTTTTCACGGTGACGGTTGACGGTAGCCTGGGATATGCCCCGAATCTCGGCGATTTCCTTGGTGCGCATGCCGCTCTTAATCATGTTACAGATGGTTATCTCGGTCGGCGTCATCGAATGGTAGCGGTGAGATAGCTTACCGATGAACGGCGAGGCGATTTCCTCAAGGTTCGTTTTAAACATTTCTACATATTTCAACTGGGTAGGAGGCAATTTTAAAGCCAGGGCGTGCAGAATTGGCATCATCACTTTATCTACATTCGTTTTTATATCCTGGTAAATCTCCTGCTTCTCTTTTTCAATTCTTGCCAGCACTATCTTAAGGGCGGTATTGGACTCCTGTAAGGCTTTGCGCTCCAGAACCAGTTGCCTGTTAGTTTCCTGTAATTCCATATCCGCTGAAATACGGGTAGCGATGGTGCTTATCTGCTCGGCCACCGCATCCAAAAGAGCGCGTTCCTCTTTGAGAAAGGGACCTTCGTCTGCCGGCGGGCACTCCTCAAGGTAAAAGATGCCGCACTCGCCCACGGCTTCGTGGTACATATAAATACGTGACGACTGGCGCCAGTTGGTAACTTTGAATTTATCGCTGGTATAGGTCTTCTCCTTAAAAAGGATGCGGGCGCAGGTAATCTCGGGGTATTGCCACGAATGGGGCAGAAAATTAACCATTTCCTGTAGTAGTTCGTCAAGCGAATCAAGATGCTGCTCCGCCAGTTTTGATATTCCATAAAGGCAGTTAAGTTCCTTGATGCGCTCGTGCAAGGCTATTTCAACCTTGTAAGGCTCGTCCTTGTCAGGAAAGGGGATTCTCCATAAAAGGGCCAGTTCTTTAGAGGGAAAGGGCATATGCCTGTTCTTGATTGGAGGTGTGGAAGCTTCTTCGTTTTCCATATAACTCCTTAAACTATTGCCTATAATTAATAGGCACTATATTGGTATTTATTTCGTATTTTAATAAACGATACTATCAGGTATCTTTTAGATAATCAAGATTATTTTTATAAGAGGAGCCATATATGCCCCCAAAGATACTTGATATTATTTTAGAAGGACGCTCCAGCCAGCCCGGACAACTTATAGAGGTACTCCATGACATTCAACAAAACTACGGCTATATTTCCGAAGAGGCTATACGGGCCGTATCTAAAAGTCTCGGCGTGCCGCTTATTGAAGTTTACCGCACGGCTTCCTTCTACAAGGCTTTTAAGTTAAACCCAACCGGCAAACATATACTTACCATATGCATGGGAACCGCCTGCCATGTCCGTGGCGCCCACCTTATACTTGACCAGGCTTCAAGCCAGATAGGGACTAAAGAAGGTGAGGTTAGTTCGGACGGCTTCTTTTCTATAGAGAAAGTAAACTGCGTCGGTGCCTGCGCGCTGGGACCGATAGTTTCTGAAAACGGGTGCTACCACCACCATATGACTCCCGCCAAGCTAAGAAATCTGATAAAGAACCTGAGCCACCAGGAGAAAGGGGATGGTCAAGATGTCCAGGCTCAATAGCTACCGTGAACTGGAGCATCTGCGCCAGCGGCTCATAGAACAAGCTCAAACTATAAATACAACTATCATGATTTGCGGAGGTCCCGGCTGCCATCCATCCGGCTCTCAAGCCGTGATTGATGCTCTTAAAGACGAATTAACAAGACAGAAACTCGATGATAGCGTACGCCTGCGTGTTACCGGATGCCACGGCTTTTGCGAGCAGGGACCCGTTATGGTCATCGAGCCCGGTAACATATTCTACTGTCGCATATCACCGGAGGACGCTTTTGAAATAGTCTACCAGACCGTGGTAAAAGGCGAGGTAATTGAGCGATTGCTCTACCAGGACCCGGTTTCAGGCAAGAGAGTGCCCACCGAAGCCGAAGTTCCTTTTTACAAGGCGCAAGATCAGCAACTCCTTTCAAAAAACCGCATGGTTGACCCTCACTTAATAGAGGATTACATCGCAGCCGGTGGCTATTCTGCTCTACCTAAAGCACTCAACGACATGGCATCGGAGGAAATAATAGGTGGGATAAAGTCATCAGGGCTAAGGGGACGCGGCGGCGGCGGTTTCCCGACCGGTATTAAATGGAGCGAGTGCTTCGAGGCGCCGGGAGATGAAAAATATGTTATCTGCAATGCGGATGAAGGCGACCCCGGAGCCTATATGGATCGTGGATTGCTTGAGGGCAACCCGCACCTGGTTCTGGAAGGTATGATGATAGGCGCAAAAGCTATCGGTGCCGGCAAGGGATACGTTTATGTCCGCAATGAGTATCCTATTGCGGTAAAGAATACACGCATTGCAATAGAACAGGCACGTGAACTCGGTTTGCTCGGTGAAAATATCCTGGGATCTTCCTTCTCGTTCGATATCGAGGTAGCCCGTGGTGGAGGCGCTTTCGTCTGCGGTGAGTCTACGGCCCTTATGGCTTCTCTGGAAGGTAAAATCGGCGAACCCCGCGCCAAGGATGTTCATACGGTGGTAGATGGGCTCTATCACAAGCCCACCACCCTGAATAATGTAGAGACCTGGGCAAATGTGCCTTCAATAATTTTAAACGGCTCATCCTGGTTTGCCTCAAAAGGGACAGAGGGAAGCAAAGGCACCAAGATACTGGCTCTTACCGGGCATATCAAGAACACTGGCCTGGTAGAAGTGGCGATGGGCACGCCAATAAGTACGGTGTTGTATGACATCGGCGGCGGTGCTTCAAACGGGAACGCTATTAAAGCCGTCCAGACCGGCGGGCCTTCGGGTGGTTGTTTGCCTGCTGATAAGTTCTACCTTCCTATAGATTTCGACCTGCTTTACCAAGCAGGCTCCATGATCGGTTCGGGCGGTATGGTGGTAATGGATGAGAAGACCTGCATGGTGGACGTGGCTAAATATTTCTTAACCTTCCTACAGGACGAATCATGCGGCAAGTGCCTGCCCTGCCGTACGGGGATTGGCCGTATGCTGGAAATAATCACCGAAATCACCGAGGGCAGAGGTAAACCTGAGCAGCTTGAGCTGCTTGAGGAGCTTGGAGATACCATCTGTCAGACTTCATTATGCGGTTTAGGAAAAACGGCGCCCAATCCGGTGCTTTCAACGATGCGCTACTTCCGCTCGGAATATGAAACACATATTAACGAAAAACGATGCCCGGCGGGAGTATGTAAAGCTCTGATTACCTATACGGTTGACCCCGAAAAATGTAACGGGTGCATGGTATGCCTGCGAGGCTGCACCCAGAAAGCCATTTCCGGTAAGAAAAAGGAACTGCACTCAATTAATCCCGAACTATGTAATAGATGCGGCATCTGCCTGAGCGAGTGTAAGTTCGATGCCATTTTAGTCTCCTGAGAAAGCGAGATATTATAATGCAGCAGTATGTTAACGTTGATATCGACGGGGCTATCATTAAAGCGACCAGGGGAGCCAGCGTGCTCGATACGGCAGTGGAATACGGCATCTGTATCCCACACCTGTGCCATGTGCCCGGCCTTTCCGACATCGGCGCCTGCCGTCTATGTATCGTGGAGCATATAGTTAACGGGCGTTCCAAGGTTACTGCTTCCTGTACTTTAAACGTACAGGAAGGAATGACAATCAAGACCAATACGGATAGAATCCGCAAGCTGCGCCGCAACCTGGCCGAACTGCTGGTAGCCCAGGCGCCCAACTCCCGCGCCATCCAGGATATCGCCGTTCGCTGCGGGGTGAAGGAAGTCCGTTACCCGTTCCGTAATGAAAACTGCGTTTTATGCGGGTGTTGCGTTAGGGTTTGCAGCGATATCTGGAATGCCAGAGCGAAGGGTTTCGTCGGGCGGGGCAAGGACCGCCATGTGGACTATCCCTTCGGAGTCAGGCCGGAGTTCTGCAAGCGTTGCGACAACTGTATCCAGCTATGCCCTATGA
>DAOUMG010000168.1:0-4531 GCA_034411935.1 Dehalococcoidaceae bacterium | reverse complement strand
GCAGGCCGGTTAATATCGGGAAGGAAACGGTAACCGCCAGACGAATAGCGGTGAACCTCCAGCCCATTAGTCCTATTTCTATCGGCAATCTGGTAAAAGCCCATAAAGACCAACCAGTGATAAACGCTACCATAGTACCTATATTGGCGCCCGCTTGCAAGACCCCGGCGGCGATGGGCATGCTGATGAAAGGTCCGCCGGGCATCAGACCTCCGGCTATGGAGCCTATTAGAACACCTTTAAATCCTGATTCGGCGCCTACCCATTGAGATATGGTCTCGGTAGGAATGATAGCTTGAACGAGGCCGGCAGTGATGAAAGAAAGAATTAAGAGCGGGGTTATCTGAATTAATATGCTACCGGCAGATTTTAAGCCGGTAATATGTTCGTTATTGCCTCTCCTATAGGCAATTATAAGTAAGACAGCGGCAATTACGCCCAATATTATTGTAGGAATAACCATTTCTGATGACATTTCTATTACTTAATCTTCCATCTTCACATAAAGTTTAACCCGTTTGAAAAACATATTAGCCAGCAGGCCGGCGATGACGGGAAAGAAAAAGCTTACCGCAAAGCGGACTAAAGTAAACTTCCAGCCGAGCAGCCCGATCTCTATAGGCATGCGCGAGATAGCCCAAAGCGACCATCCGGTTAGAAAAGCCACCATAGTTCCTATGCCGGCACCGGATCTCAGCAGACCGGCGGCGATAGGCAGGTTGACCATCGGACCACCGGGCATAAAGCCGCCGACTATGGTGCCTATTAATATACCGCGAAGGCCTGACTCGGCACCCAGCCATTTTGATAATAGCTTGGTGGGTAACAGTACCTGAATAAGACCGGCTATTATAAAAGCAAAGATAAGTAGAGGTATTATCTGTATCAGTAAATCGGCCGCCGATTCCAATCCTTTGATATGCTCGCCGCTACCTTTTTGATAAGCAATAAAGAAAAAGATTACGGCGATTATAGCCATAAAAAAAGTGGGAATGGTAATCGCCGAACGTTTGTTATTATCGGTTTTATTTTTAGACAAACTGGTATTTAGGCCTTTCGATTATTTCTTTAATAAGAGGCAGATATTTCGGGAAAAAAGTTTAAAAGGGAGTTTAAACCTATTTTCTGGAGCGGAAGATAGAATTTTAAAACCAGCATTTCTGGCCAGCCGCTCCATCTCGTAGTAGCTGAAAAGGTGATAGTAACGGTATAGCACATTGTCTTTTTTACGCCATGGTACTAAAACATCACTTTTACTCAAAAAAAACCTTGGCTGGTAACGATTCCAGACGGTGATAAAGGCTTCGCCGTTATTTTTTAAGACCCTGTATAGTTCTTTAAGTGCTTTAAGCCTGGACGGTTCGTTATCTATATGATGGTAGGTAGCTACTGATATAGCCCAGTCGAAACTCTCATCCGGATAAGGCAGTTCAGTGATGTCAGCTACTAAAATTGATGACTGGAAGTTATACTTAGCGGTGTATTTAACCGCCATATCAACCATGCCTTTAGAAAAGTCAATACCGTGTAGTTCAAAACTATCTTTAAAAGGTATGAAGTCGGCACCGTGTCCGCAACCGAGGTTTAACAACTTGCCTTTTTGCCAGCGTTTGGAAAGCGAAGTAAGTTCTTCCGTAAAGATGCTATGGTGTCGAAGGTGGTACCAGCTGGAAGCTATCTGGTCAAATATATATCTCTGGTCTTTAGTCATCACTTTTAATACTAAAAGATAGTAAGCTATAATCTGAAATAATCGGGAAGAAATAATATTAGCAAATAGAAGTATACAATGAAGAAGGCAACCAGAACAATATCGGGCGTTACTCCTGTGGCAGTTATGACGAAACCTATAAAATGCCCCGGGGGATGTATATATTGCCCCACTTTTAAAGATACACCGCAGAGCTATACCCCAGAGTCACCGGCTGTACTTAGGGGAATCAAATGCGGGTACAATGCCCAAAAACAGGTCGCGATTAGGCTTAAGATACTTTCAGATATGGGGCATCCTGTTGATAAGGTTGAGCTGATAATAATGGGAGGCACCTTCCTGGCAACCCCGCTGGAATACCAGTATGAATTTATTAAGGGCTGCTACGATGCTTTAAACCGCCAGGAATCGGATTCACTTAACGGAGCACAAAAAATAAATGAAACCGCCGCCATCCGCTGTGTAGGTCTGTGTATCGAGACGCGGCCTGACTGGTGTGGCGAGGACGAAGTCCTGCGAATGCTTGAATTCGGAACCACCCGTATAGAACTGGGCGTTCAGACAATAGACGAAGATATCTATCGGCTGGTTATGAGAGGGCATAAGACGGATGATGTTATCAGAGCTACCAGATTGCTAAGGGAACAGGGGCTAAAAGTACATTATCACTGGATGCCGGGTCTGCCCGGCTCAACTCCGGAGAAAGACCTGGCTATGACCAGGGAACTGTTCGCAAATGATAATTATAAACCGGATGGATTAAAGCTGTACCCGACCATGGTCGTTGAAGGCACCGAGCTTGAGGAATGGTATAAAGATGGCAGATATAAACCTTATTCAAAAGAAACGATGGTAAACCTGATAACGGATATAAAACTGTCGGTGCCGGAATACGTGCGAATATCGAGGGTATTAAGGGATATACCGGCCAAATACATCGTGGCCGGACTCAAGGATTCGATGAGAGATAATGTGAAAAAGAGGATGGAAGAGAAGGCGATAGAATGTAAATGCATACGATGTAGGGAGTACGGGCATCGCTTAATAAATGATTATAGAATAGGCAAACCTGAACTAAAGCGAACTGACTATCAGGCTTCGGGTGGACGGGAGATATTTCTTTCCCTTGTAGATAGTAATAATACTTTGTTCGGATTGCTGAGAATGAGAATGCAGGAAAACCCACCCCTTAAGTTAAAATCACTCAGGGGCGATTCCTTTGCCCTGGTAAGAGAGCTCCACATATATGGACAAGAGGTGGCTATAGGTGATAAGCAGATAGAAGCGGCGCAGCATAAAGGATTGGGTAAGTATATGCTGGCAGAGGCGGAGAGAATTGCCGGAGACGAATACGGCGTGTCTAAGATAATAGTTCTCAGCGGAGTGGGCGCCAGACAATACTATAGTTCGGAAGCGGGCTATAGGCAAGAATCAGGCTATATGGTAAAAGAGATATAGCCTATTTTAAAAGGCGGTGCTTTCAAGAGAAGAAGCGGATAATATCTTCTACCTTGTCTTCATTGTTTTCGGGAGGTTCTTCTTGCCTGTTATCTTTTTTATCCTTTTTAGATTCGTTAGATGGTCCTTTGCCGTTGTTATCGGGCTCGTAATCGGGCTTAGAATCGGCAGCTTTATTCAGCTTGCTCGTTTTATCCTTTAGTTCGGCGGCTGCTTTTGCTAGCTCGTAATCTATTTTACTTATATTCTTGGTCTGTAGCGGATCAACTACCGCTTCCTCGGCTTTTTTAATAGAATCAGCTACAAAATTACTTGATATACCGAAGGCTTCTTTCTCAACTTTGCGCTTTATTGCCCGGCTGATGTTTTCTGAGATACGAACACTGCCGGCAGATACATTATCCACTATCTCAGAGGCTATCTGCTTTATTCTCGTCTGATATTCCTTAAAGGCCTGTTCCGCTTCTTCTTGCGCCTTTTCTTGCGACCTTTCGATTAAAAGGTTGATAACCTGCTCGGCGCCATCGATAGCAGACAATATGCTATTTGAAATTTCAGAGTCGTCGTATTCTTTCTTATTGCCTGTTTCACTACTTTCTTTCATTGTATTATCCCGACGGTTATGTTGTAAGCATTCCCCTAAAAACATTCTAAAAACATAGCAACTTAATAGCAACTCTACTTTAGTACTTAAAATAAAAGGAAATAGTAATATGATATGACGATATAACTACAAGATAACCTGCAAGCGATCAAGATAATATAAAATTGACAAAACCAACTTTTTACTCTATTATTATCCTAGAGCATAAGAACTAGTACTTAAGATATATCCTATTTTATAGTTTGTAAGAGTGACTTGTTTGGCGCATAAGTGATTGAAATACAATCTGATACGGTTTTAGTTACAATTTCAAAGATATACTATCTTTAGGGATTGGCTATGGCAGAGGTTAAAGAATATAACATACCCCAGGAAAATAATAACGATTTTGCTCAACTGGTAAAAGACTTACAGGATGTTGATGTAAATCTTTGCCTGCAATGTCGTAAATGCACCAGCGGCTGTCCTACGGCAGATATCATGGACTATACTCCCACACAGCTTTTACATGCCATCAGGCTGGGATTGAAAGATATGGTGCTTGATAGCAATACCTACTGGTTATGCGTAAATTGCGGAGCCTGTGTCGCCAGATGTCCTCACGAAATAAATATTTTTAAGGTTATGGATGCCCTGGCAAGTATTGCTATAAAAGAAGGCAGAAAGCCCAAGGTTCCTGACGTAGCCAGTTTCTGGAATATCGGCGTTTCTAATATAACCACCTTCGGGCAGATATACGAACTCGGCATCATGCTACC
>DAOUMG010000167.1:0-8509 GCA_034411935.1 Dehalococcoidaceae bacterium | reverse complement strand
CAAAGGCAACCGCAGTAGCTACGAAAAGAACAGAGCCACCCATCTCTTTAGCCAACTTTTCGGCATAATCGCTCTTGCCGCTACGGACACCGCCGGTAAGTAATATATTTATTGCCGTTCTCCCATCCTATTTATATATGTTATCATTTAGCAACCAGCCTCACCTCTTTTATGTTTAAGAACCAGTGGTTATCCCTATTAATAGTATCACTTTCAATTATTTCAAGCTTTTTCTTGAATATCGGCCCGTCTATAACCAGGCTGTGGTATTCGCCGGCTTCACCGCAAACAGATATCCCTTTTATTTTGTTAAGCTCTACCATTTGCTCAAAGAAATCCACATCAATTAGTCTTCCCAGCCATTCTTCGCCCAGTTTAGCTGCGTTGGTAGCTACCACGATTGCCTTAAACCCGGCCGCTACTAACTCCTTCATCAACTTTTGCTGGTTCTCTAACCACAGGGGAAGGTACGCTTTCATGCCTATATCCTGGCAGACTCTCTCCACCCACTGGCGGTGCTCGATAACATCCATATCGCCAAAGACACCGCCACTGACTCCTTTATCCTTCAGGCCACTGGCCATATTCTTGAACTCTATCTCGTATCTTTCATCGCTGGTCGGTTGAATTATTATCGGAATATTCATCGCTTGAGCCTGCATTTTAAGAATATCGGAAGATAGTCCATGCGTTCGGGAGAGTTTAGCACCTTCGTGGGCCATATTTGCCAGGTATTCTACTTTAAAGCCACTTTTCATTGCCCTGTAACATGCCAGACAGCAGTCCTTACCGCCGCTCCATGATGAAAAAACCTTTATCATACTCTTCTCCATATAACACTATTTATGCGTGATTTCGCCAAGTTTAACCAGTACTGAACTTTCAGGCCTTACATCTATTTCAGTAATGGAGGCCAGCCCGAAAATAAACTGCCACCAGTGTTTTATATCTATTCCCAGCAGGTGACACAATATCAATCTGAAAGGGCCGCCGTGCCCTACTGCCAGCACCGTCTTATCGTCAGCATGTTTTTCAAGTATCTTTATAAACTTTAGTATGCGTTTATTAAACTGTTCAAAGTTTTCACCGTCCGGGAAGGCAAGATTCTGGCTCCACTTTAACCATTCCTCGGTGAGTTTCGGGTACTTTTCTGAAATCTCTTCAAATGTAAGGCCTTCTATCTTGCCGAAATCTATTTCGTTAAGCTCATCACAGCTTATTATTTCTATATTATGAGCTTCTGCTATAATTTCCGCCGTTTTCCGGGCGCGGATGCGGTTGCTGCTGTAAATTGTATCTATTTTTTCAGACGCTAACCTTTCTTTTAGTTTTTGAGCCTGCTTGAGTCCGTTATCGTTCAATTTAATATCGCTACATCCCCAATAGCGCTGCCCGCAATCGCACTCAGTTTCACCATGTCTTACCATTATTAAACGCAATACTTTCTCCTAACAAGATATTATAACCATCTATTAAAAGATATCAAAACTATTATCATCAGAATAAGTACCTCGGCCATCTCGCTGATAGCGCCGTAGGTATCGCCGGTAAGCCCGCTAAATCTACGTCTGAAGTAGTTTGCCGCTATGATTGTAAACAGCCACACCGGAATAATCAACGCCAGACTTGCCCAGCCGTCTATAACTATAGCGATAGATAGGGTAACTGCCGTAGCTATTAAAAAGACTCGCCGGGTCGTCGCCTGTTTCAGTTCGTTACCGGCTCCCTGTGGTCTGGCATAGGGATAAGCGAAAATAGTGTAAACCATCGTCCAGCGGCTTACCACAGGCATCATTATCAAAGAAGCCGCCATCCATTCATCCGGAATACTGGCAACCAGTACTATTTTCAAAACAAGCACCAGGATAGCAGCCACGGCTCCGAAAGCACCGATCCCCGGTTTTTTCATCACGTCTTTGCCGATATCAGAATCTTTGTGACTGGCGGCGGCGCCGTCTATAGCGTCGATAAGGCCATCGAGGTGCATGCCGCCGGTAATTATCACCAGTGCGGTAACTATTACGGCACTGCTTACCCATATCGGTAAAAAGGACGATGTCAACCAGTAGATAGCTGCCAGCAATAAGCCTATCAGTAACCCGATAACCGGGTAGTACGGGAGCGAGCCAGCAAATTCCTTACGGCTCGCTCCCCGCCACCATGGAGTCGGTATACTGGTCAAGAATCTTAAAGCAGCCAAAAACGACAATTCTTTACCCTATTCCTCTTTTTCGGATACCCCTGCTTCTGAGAAAGTAGCCATTTCACTAAGTATTCTGGCGGCTGCCTCAACTATGGATATTCCCAGAGCGGCTCCCGTGCCTTCTCCCAGACGCATCTCAAGATTAACCAGTGGTTTTAACCCCAGATGTTCCAGCATAAACCGGTGCCCCGGCTCGGTAGATAAATGGCCGGCGAAAAGGTAGTCTTTACACCCTGGCGCTATAGCAGTGGCAATTAATGCGGCAGCTCCCGAAATAAAACCGTCAACTACCACCGCAACGCGGCTGGCGGCAGCTCCTATCATGACTCCGGCCAGGCCGGCGATTTCAAAGCCTCCAACCTTGGATAATACTTCAAGCGGTTTCTCTGCGTCAGGTTTATTAACAGATATTGCTTTCTCTATAACGGCTATCTTATGCTTGAGTTGCGGGTCGCTGAGTCCGGTGCCACGGCCAGTGACCTCTGATACCTTTCGTCCTGTCATTATGGCACAGATAGCAGCACTAGGAGTAGTGTTACCGATACCCATATCACCGGTGCCAACTATATCCAGACCCTTTTCCACCTCGGCGTCAATAATCTCTATGCCAGCCTCAACAGCTCTTATGGCCTGTTCCTGAGTCATCGCCGGACCATTAGCCATATTTCGGGTACCGGGAGCTATTTTTATTGAAACAAGCCTCGGATCTACCTCAAATCTGGTAGCTACGCCCATATCAACCACGATTACCCTGGCACCTATCTGCCTTGAGATTACATTGATACCGGCACCGCCTCTTAAAAAGTTTAGCACCATCTGGGCAGTTACTTCCTGCGGCCAGTTGCCGATATTTTCAGCCACTACGCCGTGGTCGCCGGCCATGGTGATTATCGCTTTTCTTTCTATTTTAGGTATTGTTCTTCCCTGGATTCCGGCCAGCCTGATAGATATATCCTCAAGAATGCCCATGCTGCCCTGGGGTTTTGTCAGATTGTCCTGCCGGGTTTGGGCGTTTGCCATTGCTTCTTTATCAATCGGCTTAATTCTTGATATTGTTTTGTTTAGTATATTAACCATTTAATAACAGTTCCTCCTTAATATGAGCTTTTTTAGCACAAATATAGTTTAGAGTTCTTTTGTTGTTTCTATCGCCTCCTCTCTTATCTATTTGTGCCCTTTAAGCCCAAAAAAGAGGGCTCTGGCACACCCTATCGGTGAGCCGGAGCCCTTTACCATCAAGTTCCGCTCTATATACAACTTAAGCAGGTCTTCTGGCTTTCGGGTCTTGCCTCTATCAGCCACCTTCCCAGCGGAGTAATCTCCGGTAGTGGTCGGGCTAATTTGCCCTTCGGCTGATTTCGTTTCCCGATTACAGCGGCGGGACCGCCACGGACTCTCACCGTATTCCGAGATGCTAAAGCCTATATCTGGCATAATTTATAGCAAACAGCCGCAGCTTTTGTCAACATAGGTGAATACGGACTGTTTATACTAATAGTTTCCCTTCTTCTCTTAATTTAATTATCATGGAAACCAGTTTCTGGCACTCAGGCATGGTGCGAGGGGAAATGCGTACATACTGCGGTAGCCCGAAAGAATTACAGTCCCTGACCATCAAACCATACTTTAGCAGTTCTTTCCTGAATGCTTTTCCGCTATTAACTTTCATCAGGAAGAAATTTGTTCTTGAAGGTATAATCCTGTAACCAAGCTTACCTAATGCACCAGCAAGATATTTTTTTGCCTCTATAATTTTTACTTCGCATTTCTTTAGATAATCCCCGTCTTTAAGAGCTGCGGTACCTGCTTTCTGGGCAACAGCGTTTATATTCCAGGGCGGGCGAATCTTTTTAAGATTGTTAATAGTGTCATTCTTGGCGATAGCATAACCAAGCCGCAAACCAGCCAGGGCGTAATCTTTGGTCATAGAGCGTACGATGATTATATTATCTTTTGATATCAAGCTTTCGGAATGCCAGCTTTTTTCCGTGAAAGCTATATAGGCTTCATCGAGGATAAACAAGGTGTTTTTAGAAGCATTTAATAGTTTCTCTACCTCGCTTTTATCAATATACTGCCCCGTGGGATTGTTTGGGTTACAGATAAAAACCGCTTTCGGTTTAAATTTGTTTATGGTAGAGGAAATACTTTCTATGTCGGTTTTAAAATCGTCTTCTTCTCTTGACCATACTTTTATTATTGCTGCGCCGGCGATACTACAGGCAGTCTCGTATTCACCAAAGGTTGGCTGAGGAATGACTACTTTATTACCTTGTTTTAAATATGCCTGAGAGATTAAGCGGATAATCTCCATTGAGCCGCTGCCTACCAATATATTTTCTCCAGATACGCTATTCCTCTCTGCCAGAGCATCCCTTAACTCAGCCGATTCAGAATCGGGATAGCTATCAATAACAGCTATTTTTACGGCTTCTGCTACTCCCGGCGGGAATGAATAAGGATTGGAGTTGACACTGAAATCTATGATGTCCTCAGGCTTTAAGCCTAATTCCTTAAGCTCTGTATAGTCCGGGCCACCGTGGACACAAACATCCAGGCTTTCTATCTCTTTTCTAGGACGAAGCGACAACTATTATCACCCCCGTAATCAGACATGCCAATACCCAGTTGGCAAAGGTCGAATGCATCAGCCCCAAAGAACGGTCTATCGTCTCTGGCAACAGAGGTTTATCGGGATTTCCTAGTTTGTAATGGTCTACTTTTTCAAACTGTATCTCAAGCGCCCCGGCGGCGGCACTCATCGGCCAGCCGGCGTTGGGGCTTTCCGTATTAGAATGGTCTCTAAAGGCGGTTTTCATTGCCTTTTTACCATTATACTTTGATAAATAGGCGGCTATAATAATAAAAATGGCCGTCAACCTGGCCGGAATAAAGTTTAGTACATCGTCCAGTCTGGCGGAAAACTTGCCCAGATATTCGTATTTGCCGTGATAACCTATCATGCTATCAAATGTATTAGCCACACGGTAGGCAACCGCTCCGGGCACCCCGAATATAAGGAAATAAAAAATCGGGGCTATAAAACTATCACAGCTGCTCTCAGCTACGGACTCAACTACTCCTGAGACCACCAGTGGTTTAGGAAGCTGGCTGGCATCACGGCTGGCCAGTACCTTTAGTTCAGAACGGCTGTCGTCCAATTTATCCGCAAGTAAAAGTTTTTTCATGTCATAGGCAGCCTGACGCAGCCCTCTTAGGCAGAAAGTCAGCTTTAGCAATATTGCCCCTACTATTATATAGGCAATCATGCCAGAGTCTTTTAAGTAAGACATCAGGAGATAAGCGGGTATGGTAAACAATATAATGACGAAAAGAGTGATAATTGCTCCATATACCAGCTGAAAAGCAGGCCGTTTGTTGTGGCCGAATTTTTCAAAAAAACTGATTACCTTGCCTATCCAGGCAACCGGGTGAAAAGCATTTGGCGGCTCGCCGAAAGCGGTATCCAGAAGTATCGCCAGAGGCAACATTAAAAGTATATCCAAAATCTGTTAGCTCCCCCCGAACTTACTTAATCGTAATACTGGTTGTTGTTAATCTGGTTTTTTATCGCCTTCAGGGTAGCTCCGGTTACGGCTCGTGCCGTAAGCTCACCCAGCATGGTATGGCCGCCGATAAAGTTACACTTATTACCTCTGCCGGATACTACTATAATCTGGTCGGTACCGGTACCTGTCGCCTGTAATTTCGGATTATATGAGCTCCTGACATCCGCTTCCTGAAGGGCGATTACCTTGGCTTCTGTAATTGTCATAAATGATGCCGCCATAGCCGCCTGGCTGAGACAGGCATTTGTAACGACAATGGTGTTTATGGTACCTACTTTGTCGAAATGTCCGTTATTCTCAATGCCGCCCGCCTTATCCCTGCCGACTCTCATAGCATTGTGTTTGAAACCGGCGGTAACCCAGGCCTGAACCCATATATTATCATAGCATTCCTCATCCCAGGCAAGCCTTCTCATATCGACGCCTGTTACCAGGGTAGCTACTTTTGAGGGAAGATAGCTCTGCCTTGAAAGCGCCTTTCTTACCACTTCTCTGGGATATGAACGCCAGTCATAGGAAGAATCTTCTATAACCTGCCATAGTGATTCCGGCATATAGCAGTTACAGACGGCATTCACCTTCCTAAAACCCTGCAAGCCGCTTAGCACATTCCTCGGTTCCGGTAGATATAAGACCAATGCATTAGCTGGCGCTCCCCATACCTGATGGTTTACAATTTCCGCCTTTATACCGTTGAACTGGCCTAGCATTTGCCTGATTATATCTGTCATAGACGAATTCACCAATCTATAGAAAATTCCTTATTTTATTGTGCCATTTTTACTATTCCCCACCCTCGGTAAAACCGCCGGCAAACCGCTAACCGGATGACGGTGCACGTAACTGCCTGGGCCGTAAACATCTCTGATGTTCTCAGCCGTAATTACCTTTTCAGGAACACCTTCGGCATGAACAAGGCCGTCTTTTATAAGTACCAGGCGGTCGCAATAATGAGAGGCCAGATTAAGGTCATGCAATGCTGCGATTACCGCCAGCTTATGCCTGTGGCACAATCCCTTTATCAGGTCAAGTATTTCAATCTGGCGGCCGACATCAAGATTAGCCGTCGGCTCGTCCAAGAAAATAGCTTCTGTCTGCTGGGTCAGGGCGCGGGCGATAACGACGCTCTGTATTTCACCGCCTGAAAGTTCTCCTATCCTTCTATCTGCCAGGTGCTGGGTGGAAGTGCTGACCATAGCTTGCCAGGCGATATCTAAATCTTTTTGCCCTTCGTACTGAAAAAGCCCCAAATGCGGATTTCTACCCATCAGCACTATTTCAAATGCGGTAAAAGCGCTGGGCAATACCGCCGTCTGGGGCACGACGCTGATGAACATAGATAGTTCTTTTCTGGTTATTTCATCAATTCCCTGTCCGTTAAGTATGATTGTTCCTGATTTTGGCATAAGAATACGGCTCAAAGCTTTTATTATGGTTGACTTTCCTGAGCCGTTGGGGCCAACCAGACCCACCATTTCACCGGACTTTATAGAGAATGATAAGCTTTTAATTACCTCTTTCAATCCGTAAGCTAGCGCAACATCTCTTAGTTCTATGTTTATCATTTTAAAAAAGCATCCTGGTTCGTTGTCTCAGTAAATACAAGAAGAACGGGGCGCCACATAAGGCGGTGATAATACCTATCGGTATTTCGGATGGTGCCATAACAGTACGCGATACTATATCCGCAGCTATCATAAATATAGCCCCAACCAGTACCGAAAGCGGCAGCAGAAACCGATAATCCGCTCCCCATATTAGCCTGACTGCATGAGGTATGATAATGCCGACAAAACCGATAATACCGACAAAAGATACAGCCGCCGCTGTTATTAACGTTGCTGCCGCTAGCAGGATAACCTTTACCTTTTCTACGTTAACGCCCAGTTGTTGTGCCTGTTCTTCGCCCAGCTGGATAAGGTTTAGAGAACGGGCGTAAATCATTATAACTATTATGCCCACTAAAACAATAGGTAAAACTACCTGCACTTCCGACCAGCGGCTTAAAGAAAAGCTACCCATAAGCCAGAACATAACACCGTGTATCTGTTCCTCGCTTATGGTTATCATATAAGATACTACCGCCATGAAAAAAGCACCCAGCGCCACACCGGCCAGGATAAGGGTGGTTACCGGCAGCATCCTGCCTACCCGGGCAATCATATATACTATCAAAACGCTTACTATGGCACCGATAAATGCCATAACCGGGATTATTCCGAACTCAAATCCCTGCCAGCTGATATTCAAAAGAAATCCTAAAACAGCCCCTAGCGCCGCCCCCTGGGCAACGCCGATAAGATACGGGTCGGCTAACGGATTACGAAACAGTCCCTGGTAAGTGGCACCGGCAATAGCCAGAGCGGCGCCAACAAGCCCGGCCAGTAGTATTCTGGGCATACGGATACTCCAGACTATGGTCTCCAGCGAATCCGGCCAGTTTTGCGTGATATCTATAAAAGGTAATTTTGAAAATATGATACTTGATGTAGTGCCGAAAGAGATATCTGCGCTGCCGATGGTAACGGCAAAAACCATAATCATTATTAGCAGAATAGAAAGGCCGATAATGGAATATATTTTCCTGCGCCGGTTGGGGTATATCTTGCTTGCCACATTATACCCCGGACGGGCAATATCCTGCCTGGCGGATTCGGGTATGCTCACTTTTTAACCACCATAACCGATTGCCAGGAGAAATCCATATTTAAAACCTCGCTAAGGGTGCCTCTTAGTA
>DAOUMG010000166.1:0-7158 GCA_034411935.1 Dehalococcoidaceae bacterium | reverse complement strand
CAGGGTATAACCTATTTCTCCTCGTGGCTGGAGTCTGCTATCCCTGGTCTACAGTCTGGTTTTACTGCCGGCTTGGGGCCACTCCTGTTTGGCCTTGCAATTGTACTATTTTTAATATTAGAGCCACGTGGGCTGGCTCACCGCTGGGCTATCTTTAAGGCATCTTATCGGCTATGGCCATTTTCATACTAACCATATATCAGGAGGGTAAAAATGTGATAATGATAAAAGTGAGTTTTAGATCAGGATAATTCATTAAAGGAGGAATATGGTGATTAGAAAAGGAATTATAAAGAAGCTGGTCTTTGTGGCGCTGGCACTCATGATAGCCGTTTTGCCGTTTATGGCTCTCGCCTGTCCATCTGATGATGGTAACGGAGGCAACGGCGACGAGGTCAAGCAACCGCTTAAAGTAGGTATCAGTGCGCCTTACACCGGAAAAGCAGCCGCTAATGGGCGGCCTATGGGTGATGGCGCTCAGGACGCCATCAAGTATATCAACGAGGAACTTGGTGGTGTGGAAGGGCATCAGATAGAGCTACTTTTCCGTGATAATACTTACGATTCAGCAAAAGCAACCACCATCATTGAAGAGTTCATTTCGAGCGGAGCATTATTATTCGCAACACAATCTTCAGCTATGATGACTGCTTCTATGACAAGAGCAAATGAGGCGGGATTGCCAGGTATTGTGGTGTTCAGTGCTCCGAATTGTACGCAACCAGCTCAACATATTTACGCTTCCTTCCCTGACTATGGAGACCAGTGGATAGCCTTCGTAAATTACTACCTTGAAAATATCTGGGAAGGTACCGGCAAGCCAAAGATGGCAATGCACCTGCTTGCCAATCCTACAGGCTTCGGGGCTAAGGCTGCCGCCGAGCAATTTGCGGATTCGCTGGGTGTCGAGATAATAGGCTATTGGGAACATGGTTCAACAACAACTAGTGAAATAGATAGCCTGACTACTATAAAAGCCATGAATCCCGACGTTATCTACATTTCCAGTATTCCAGAGGCGACCTCCGTAATTATCAGGAATATGGTTAGTCTGAGTATGTATCCTGGTATAACCGTAGGTTGTGGTGGTGCTTCATTTACCAGCGCAATGTTACAACTCGCAGGCCCAACTCTTGCTGAGGGTGTCTATGGTATTTTCCCAACCGTTGGTTGGAACGACAGTGCTACAGGAATGGCTAAGATGACCGAGTACCTTAATGCAAACCATCCGGATGATGCAAACAACCTGATGTATATTACTGGATGGAACGAGGGTCTCTTGATAGCTGAGATATTAAGGCTGGCCATTATTAATACCCCTGGCGGCGGTAATGCTTTAACGCCCCAACTTGTAGAGAGTAACGGGTTTAAAAAGCTATCTAATTACGATGTCGAGGGGCTGCAAAGCCCAGCTTCGTATGCATCTGGTGATAACAGATTGAGTAAACAGATTAAGTTGTACCAGGTAATCAATGGCCAGATAGCCGTTCTCGGGGACTGGATAGATGCTCCGTACTTAGATTACGGCTATGAATAGCAGGTAGCAAAGTGGTAGGGGAGCTGCCTTTGGCGGTTCCCCTACCTTAAAAGAAAAAGAATATGCTTAAACTTAGCAGTGTAGAGGTTACCTACCTGAATGTAATCAGGGTGCTTCACGGTGTTTCCATGGCCGTGGAAGAAGGGCAGATAGTGGCTCTTCTGGGTGCTAACGGCGCTGGCAAGACGACTACCCTAAAAGCCATCTCCGGCCTTCTCCATATAGAGGAAGGCGAGGTTACTGACGGCAGCATAGAGTGGAACGGCCAGTGTATAAATAAGAAAAGCCCTGAAGACATAGGCAGGATGGGGCTGGTACAGGCACTAGAGGGCAGGCGCGTCTTTGAGCACCTGACAACCGAGGAGAACCTGCTGGTAGGCGCCTTTAACCGCAAGGAAAGAGGCGGCGTAAAAGACGATCTGGAGATGGTATACAATTACTTCCCGCGCCTCAAGGATATCCGCAGGAACATCGCCGGCTATCTATCGGGCGGTGAGCAGCAGATGCTGGTTATCGGGCGGGCGATGATGGCGCGCCCCAAGCTGATGATGCTGGACGAGCCTTCTCTGGGGCTGGCACCACTGATGGTGGAGGAAATCTACGATATCATCAACAGGTTTAATTCGGAGCAGAAGACATCGGTGCTGCTGGTGGAGCAGAACGTACGAATCGCCCTTTCTATCTCCCATGTCGGCTATGTTATGGAGAGCGGCAGGATAGTGCTGGACGGAGCCGCCGAATTTCTTAAAAACAACGAAGATGTCAAAGAGTTCTACATGGGATTATCTGCCGTGGGAAAGAAAAAGAGTTACCGAGAAGTAAAGCACTACAAAAGGCGGAAGAGATGGCTGTAGGCGAGTATTACGATGATTCCGAAACGATGTCCCTCGAAGAGAGGACGGAGCTTCAGAATAAAAAACTAAAGCAAACGGTTAATTATGCCTATGAACACTCAGCGGCGGCAAAGAAACTGCTGGACGGGGCGGGTATCAAACCTTCCGATATAAAAGAAGTAGCCGACCTGCAGAAGCTGCCCGTAACCCGTAAAAACGATATCATAGAAATGCAGGCGAAGAATCCTCCTTACGGGGGCTTGCTGGCTATACCGCCCGAAGATATAGAGCGTGTATTCATCTCGCCGGGACCAGTTTACGAGCCGCTTCACTCAAGCTCTATAGAGTGGTTCGCCCGCTCTTTCTGGGCGGCCGGTTTTCGAAAGGGCGATGTTGTAGCTAATACCTTTACCTATCACCTCTCACCGGCGGGGATGCTTTTTCACGAGGCTATAAGGAGCTGCGGCGCTACCGTCGTGCCTGTGGGCACCGGGCGGACAGAAATACAGGTTAAGACGATGCTTGACTTAAAGGTTAGCGGCTTTGTCGGTACGCCGAGCTTCCTGATGACAGTCATTAAAAAAGCGGAGGAAATGGGCTATGATTTCAAGAAAGATTTACGGGTAAAGAAAGCCTGGTTCACCGGCGAGCCGCTTTTTCCCGGCCTGAGGCGTACATTTGAGGAAGAATACGGCATAGATACCACCATGGCTTATGCTGTCACCGAGCCGGGCGGGGCGCTGGCCTTTGAATGCCACCATAAAAACGGGCTTCACCTGATGGATGAATATATCATTGAGATTATAGACCCGGAGACGGGGAAGCAGCTCAAGGCGGGGGAAATCGGCGAGATTACAGTTACTCCCGTACATAATAAGAGCTGGGGGCTGATACGCTTTGGCACGGGTGATTTATCGGCACTTAACCTTGAAGCCTGCCCCTGCGGCAGGACTTCGCCAAGATTGAAAGGCATAATGGGCAGGAGCGGCGATGCCGTTAAAGTGAGGGGCATCTTCGTCGTGCCGGGTCAGGTAAAGGCTGTTATAAATGCTTTCCCGCAGGTGGGGCGTTTCCAGATAGCTGTGAATCGTAAAGCTCAACGGGACGAGATGATCTTTTACCTTGAGCTTACAGATGAAAAAGCGGACAGGGAAGCGCTTAAGAATAACATCTCGGAGAGCTTCCAGGGCGTCTGCGTCGTCAGGCCTGACCGTTTCGAGTTCGTTTCAAAAGGAACTATTGCCGAAGACGCCAAGGTTATAGAAGACCGCCGCCAGTGGTGATTGCTAAACGCCGACCTTCTGTTCGCCGAGGTAGGCGGCGATAACCTTAGGGTTGCTCTTAATTTCTTCCGGGGTGCCCTCGGAGATTATTTGCCCGAAATCAAGCACTATTATCCTGTCCGCCAGGTCCATCACCACCCCCATATCGTGCTCTATCAGCACTATGGAGCTGATGCCGTCTCTCAAGACGGGCGTATTCGGATAGGTTTCTCCCTGCCCCTCGAAAATATCTACGATGAAACGGGCGATATCTTCTTTTTCCTCAAGGTTCATGCCGGCCATTGGCTCGTCCAGCAGCAGAACCTTCGGTTCCATTGCCAGAGCCCTGCCCAGTTCGGCACGCTTGCGGGAGCCGTAGGGCAGCAGGCCTACCATTTTTTTACGAATGGGCTCTATTTCAAGAAAGTCTATGATTTCCTCAACAACCTTGCGGTGGGCAATCTCTTCGTTATGTGCCCAGCCGAAATATAATCCGCCGCTTAATATATTCTGTTTCATAAAAATATGGCGCGACGCCATTATGTTTTCCAGAACCGTCAATCCGGAGAAAAGCTCTATATTCTGAAAGGTACGGGCGATGCCTAGTTTAGCCGCTTTATCCGGTCGTATGCGGGTAATCCGCTCGCCTTCGAAAAAAATCTCGCCTTTCTGGGGTTTATAGAAACCGTTTATACAGTTTAAAATACAGGTCTTGCCGGCGCCGTTGGGACCGATAATAGCCAGGATTTCGTTGTCGTATATATCAAGGCTTACATCCTTTAGCGCTTTAACGCCTCTGAAAGAGAGCGAGACGTGTTCTATTTTTATTTTTACCTTCTTCTCCCGGTTCAATAGAGTTCCTTTAATTATTCTACTTTCTTCTTTTGCCCCTCTTCTTGGTAAAGCTTTTCCTGGTAGGCTTTCATATAGTCGCACAGAGGACCGAGGCATTTTAGTCCATCTCTAGCGAGAGTTAATGCGTTCTTACTATCGGGGTTACCGTATTTAACGAAGCCGGTGCATTTTACCGAACCGTCTTTATAAGCGATTATAGTGGCTTCGTCACCTACGGCGTCACATTTTATGGTAGTTGCTGTAATCTGCCAGTTTACCATCGGATATATCCGTTTCAAAGGGTAATGGTAGCATAATAGCCTGTCTTAGTCTATCGCCAGCCTATTCGACGGTAGGTATGCCGGTACCGGTCGCTTTGGCAATGAGCTTGTTATCCTGGTTAACCACCGTCATCTCGGCAAGTACGACCCGTCGCCCTTCCTTAATTACTCTGGCTTCGGCGACCAGTTCATCACCCTCCCCGGCGGCGGCGGTGAAATGGATGTTGAACTGGGCGGCGACGGTATAGTCCTTTAAGGAATTAACGGCATAGCCGAAAGCTATATCGGCCAGGGACATTACGATTCCGCCGAAGATACGGCCGTGGAAGTTGTTGTACTGCGGCTTAAGTTTTATCGTTACTCTGGCGTAACCGGGTGATATATCCAGAAGTTTGACACCGAGAAAATTGGAAATCGGTACGTCTTTATAATCTTCCTTAAGTTTTAAGGCTTTATCCTGCTTCATACTATAATCTCTCTTGATATTCTCAGGAATATACAGGTCTTAGATTATACCATTAAGATATGATTGGTGTCTGCGTAGGCAGACGAACTACCTTGGTGGTTACAATAAAACTATTTACTTTGAGATACTCAAGGGGGTATTATTAGTCACATATTTCAGGCGAGGTAGTTAAATGATTAAGATATCTATCCAGGGTTCAAGAGGCTCTTTCCACGATATAGTTGCCAGAAAGAGGTTCCCTGATGACTCGGAGATAGTTGAAAGCGATACTTACCATCAGGTATTCGAAGATATTAAAAAAGGCTTTGTAGATTACGGCGTGGTGGCTATAGAGAACTCTATCTATGGCTCGTTCCGTGAGAATTATGACCTCCTTCTAAAGTACGATGCCAAAATCGTCGGCGAGATTTACCATAAGATAGTACTTGATCTAATAGCCCTGCCGGGTGTCAAATTGAAGGATTTGAAGGAAGTATATACTCATCCGATGGCGATGACACAGGCGGAGGCTTTCCTTGGAAAATACCCTGACCTTAAGAGAATAGAAACGAACGATACGGCATCTAGCGCCCGTATGATAAAAGAGGGTGGTCTCTGCCATGCCGCCGCTATAGGCTCCGAACTTGCCGCCGAGATTTACGGAATGAATGTCCTGGCCCACGATATAGAGACGGAAAGAAACAATTACACAAGATTTCTGTTTCTGGCTAAAGAAGAACATTACCCCGACGATGCCGATAAAACCAGTATCGTTATAAGGGGAAAAGACGAACCTGGGAGCCTCTACCGTTGCCTAAAAACTTTTGTTGACCAGAAAATAAACCTTTCCAAGCTGGAGTCGCGGCAGCTGGTCGGCAGTTTCGATTCCTATTTCTACCTTGATTTTGAAAAAGGGCTCTATAAAGATGAAACCCAGCGGGCTCTTATCGAGCTTAGGAAAGAAACCAAGATGATAAAGATACTGGGCACTTATAAAAAGGGCTCTATTAAAGATATAAAGTAGTATATCTGATCAAAATAGAAGGTCTGCCACTCTTCTGGTCTTATGAACACCGCCTGAAACGTGGCTGCTTTAGTTTTTAGGATGCTAGAGAATGGCTATTTAGATAGAATCGAATTAACCTTCTCTTCCAGGGCATCCCGGCTAAAAGGTTTGGCAAGATTGGGCAACTTGTTTTTATCCAGGTATTCTCTTATATCATGACTGGATGTATCCCCGGTAATAAAGATTATTTTGCTTTTCATCTCAGGATGCTTTTCAATTATCGCATTACGCAAGTCAATGCCGTTCATGCCCGGCATACGTATGTCTAGCAAGAGGATATCATAGCTATCTTGATCTAGTTTTTGAAGCACTTTCTCTACCTGGTCTGTTTCATCTACGGTATGCCCCGCACGGGTGAGTATAGTTTTAATAAGCGACCTGATGGCGGGCTCGTCATCTACTATTAAGATATGGGCTTTTCTTCCAGAAGACTGAGGGACAGGGGTCTTTATAGAGATTCTTTCTACTCTCTCCGATGAAAGAGTAACAGGCAACACAATAGTGAAGGTGGTGCCAGCCCCAGGCTTACTATCAACTTCAATCGTGCCGTCATGCTCCAGAATGATAGAGCGCGACATGCTTAATCCCAGCCCCGTACCCTCGCCGGGGTCCTTGGTGGTGTAGAAGGGTTGGAAGAGCTTGGATTGAATCTCCTGGGTCATGCCTGTTCCATCGTCCTTAAAGGTGATATAGATATGGCCGTTAGACCTGCGGGTGTCTATGGTTAGAATTCCTTTTTTATTGGCCTTCTTTATGGCGTGTTCGGCATTAACGATGAGATTGAGGAATACCTGCTGCAGCTGGCCGGGGTCAGCGGTAATCCAGGGCAGGTTAGGGTCGTAATTACGAATGACTTCGATATTGGCCGTCTTGAGGACGTAGCTTCTGATTTCCAGGGTG
>DAOUMG010000165.1:0-3479 GCA_034411935.1 Dehalococcoidaceae bacterium | reverse complement strand
AAGGTTCAGTATCCCTCCGGTTAGTAAAGCAGCCACAATCATTATCGCCAGCGACCTTGCCAGGTTTTTAGCACCCAGTTCTCTTAAGAAAACGACCAGGGTAGCGATACAAGGGAACAGCATTGCCAGGGTGACGCTGGCGATTACCAGCTGCTGGGCGGTTAGCGCCAGCGGTGCCAGCAGGCCGAGGGCGGCGTCCTTACGTAAAAAGCCGATTACCAGGGCGGTCACCGCCTCTTTGGGCAGTCCCAGGATGCCGGTAACCACCGGCGCCGTGAAGCTGGCGATGGCATCAAAGGCGCCGATTATATTGAGCAGGTTGATAACCAGTATGGCTCCCAGGATGATAGGCACCGCCTCACGGATAAAACCGCGCACCCGCATCCAGAGCTTACGCATCATGGAACGCCAGGGTGGCTTACGGTAGGGGGGTACTTCTATTAAAAGCTCGGGACTATAACCTTTGGCGAAGCGGTTCATAATAATCCCCAGTACTATCCAGACGATGAAAAGCGTCCCGTAGACCATGGCTACATACTGGATGCCGTGTTCTCCCACCAGTCCGAAAATCATCGCCTGCAGGGCGGCACAGGGAACGGCTATGGAAATCAAGGTGGCGGCGATAAAGCGCTCACGGCGGCTTTCCAGCGCCCTGGTGGCCATAATAGCCGGCACGTTGCAGCCCAGTCCCAGCAGGTTGGGGATGATGGCATAACCGTGGAGACCCAGGTGGTGCATGATATTATCCATCAGTACCGCCAGCCGCGGCAGGTAGCCGGTGTCCTCCAGTATGCCTAAAAGAAAATAGAAAGAGATTATATAGGGCATGACCATGGCAAAAGGGACGTACAGGCCGCTGGTCAGAAGCCCGAACGATTCGGAGTAATTCACGGCACCGTTATCAATGCTGCCGATGATAATGTCGTGGAGGAAACCGCTACTCCCCAGTAAGTCACTGAGTTTAAGTACCACCGGCGACCATAGGTTGTTGAATAGCGGGTCCAGTACATAGTTAATCAACCCCTCGCCGATAAGGCGGATTATAAAAAAACTGGAAGCCAGAATGGCCATGGCAATCGGGATACCGCTCAAGGGTTTGACGCTGGCATCAGCTAAAAGCTCAAAGAAGGTATGGTGGCGGTGCCTTATTCTCTGAACCTGTTCCACTATATCGCCGATAGCTTTCCAGCGTTCCTCGCGGCTCCTTTTGGGCATATCGGGAGAGGTGGCTTTATGAAGGCTTTCCGCTAGCTCCTTAATGCCCTCGCCGGTTATGGCTGAGGTAGGTATTACGGGTACGCCGAGAAGTTCCTGTAGTCTGTTAATATCTATCTCGATGCCACGGTGTTTGGTATCATCCCACATATTAAGGGCAATGATGACCGGTTTATCACGTTCAATGATTTGTAGCGTCAGGTAGAGGTTTCTTTCCAGGTTGGTGGCGTCGACTACGTTGATGACTATATCCTCTGGCTCGTCGGAGGCAGGTTTGAAGGTAAAAGCGCCCTGATTTTGCCAGTGGCGGATTATTTTGCCTTTATGGCGGGGTTGTAGTGCATCATGATCTTTGGGTGGTGGTTGCTCCAGCATCCTCAGGGCTACTTGCTCGGCTTCGTTGGTCGGTTCCAGGGTATAGGCACCCGGGACGTCAATAACCTCTACCACCTGGTCGCCAAGCCTGGTATAACCTTTGGTAAAGTTTACCGTCGTCCCCGGGTAGTTTGAAGAAACAACATGAACACCGGTAAGGCGGGAAAAGACAACGCTTTTGCCCACATTGGGGTTGCCCATCAGCAGAATTCTCATTAGAGTGTTTCTTTTAGGGTAATCAGGTCAGCTCTACGACCACCTTGCTGGCCATGCCGAAACCCATAGCTACCTGAGTACCGTCCACCTTGATTGTAACGGGCCCTCGCATCATCATAGCGCCGATTCTGGTTATCTTCTTGCCCGGTCTGATACCCATAGCATTTAACCGGTCGGTTAAGCCGTGCCCGCCTTCTATGCGAACCACAATACCGTGCTGCCTGTCCTTCATCCGGGCGACTGTTGTTTCTTTGTTATCGTCCATAGAACCATTATCTTAATTTTGTTTCTTGCTTTGTGTATTAACATGTTTTTGCTGGCATTCACTGCAGTAACCGGTGATGCGTATCTCGGTATCTATTATCCTAAAGTCCCCGGCTTTGGAAACGTTGCTCTTAATATGCTGTGATAGCGGATACCGAAACTCTGTAACCTGACCGCAGTCGAGGCATACCAGGTGGTGGTGCTCTCGTCCCGATCTGGTTTCATAATGGTGGTGGGCATCACTGAAATGCACTTCTTCTATAAGCCCCAGTTCCTTTAGCCTGTTTAGAGTGCGGTAAACAGTAGCCAGGCTCAGGCGTGGCGATTTGAATATGGCACGGCGGAATATTTCGTTAGCGTCGAGGTGTTTATCAGAATGCTGGATTATCTCCAAAATGACCGCCCGCTGGTTGGTCAGACGGGCGCCGGCTGTGTTCAATGCGCAGCGTAATGAGGAATTCCTATCCTTCTTACTATTATTGATAATGCTTCTCATTAGCAATAGATTATAACAGGCATTATAGCCTCTATCAAATCCTTTGTTAAATAGAGCCTATCTTTGCAAAGTTACCAAATAGAGGTTAAAATAGCTTTACCACGGGCGGTTAGCTCAGCGGTTAGAGCGCTTGCTTCACACGCAAGAGGCGATTGGTTCAAATCCAATACCGCCCACCATCCAGGCAACTACAATTTACATTCAGAAATTTCAATTTATCAGACTCTATATTCTGCAGCGGTAAGCGATAAATCATGCTCATTTGTAAAACAGGTGACTTTACTATACAATGTAAGTAATAGTTTAAGTTTAGGGTTATTACAGACTTCTTGGAATCCCCTTCAGGTTTACTAAAGTATTGGATGACCACAGCTCTAACTAAAATTCTAAAGAGAGGAGGTCATCCAATGAGTTTTCAGGACAAGTCAATCCAGTGTTCCGATTGTGGGGCTACTTTTACTTTCAGCGTTGGGGAGCAAGAACAATATGCTTCAAGAGGCTATACTAATGAGCCTAAACGATGTCCCTCATGCCGTGAGGCAAGGAAATCGCGTCAAAACGGAAACAGCGGCAATAGTTTTAGAAATGATAGCTTTGGCTACAAGCCACGACGTGAAATGTTTCCAGTGAAATGCTCCGAGTGCGGTAAAGATACTGAAGTACCCTTCAAGCCTAGTAATGGCAGACCGGTGTATTGCAGTGACTGCTATCGCAAAGTCAGAGTGACTACATACTAATAGTCTGACCTTAGTACACACAGGCTGGGGATACCCGGCCTGTGTGTCTATAAGGAGCCAAATATGTGAATATCTATATAGGTAACCTAGGGCTGGATGTTACAGAAGAGGAACTGCGAAAAGAGTTTGCGGTTTTCGGCCAGGTGATAACCGTAAATATTATGGACGATAAGTAT
>DAOUMG010000164.1:0-5772 GCA_034411935.1 Dehalococcoidaceae bacterium | reverse complement strand
CCGATGAAAGTACTCTGCCACTGTGAGACGTCCAGGAGGGGTGTAAACGCCTTTATCAAGGCTTGCCAATATCTCGGTTAACCTTTTTTGGGCGTCACCCTTGCGACCTCTTACCGTCTCAAAGTGCCTGCGGGGCTTCCCATCCGGGCCGGGACCGGTGTAGATTTGAATTTGCCAACTGTGGTTTCCTTTGCTGCGAATATGTCCTCTCATTTTTGCCTCCTTTCCTGTTTTTAACTATATTCGATCCTTAAACTTCCCTGAAATCTCCTCCCTCTTCGGGCTTTATCCCCGGCGGTGGAGCTTCGGGCTGCATACCCTGTGTTAAAGTTTCAATGCTTACCTCTGGCTCTTTTGAATAGCGCTCGACAAATCGCATGAACTTGGCACGGCCACCAAGAGCCCTTTCTAGCATTTGAAAGAACCAACGCCAACCAGAATACTCTATCTCTTCACCAGCATCACGGGCTGTCCATAGATGCGATAAAAGACCGTGGACTGTCTGATCCAGCGCCTGTATTTTGACAAGCTCTATTTTCTTTTTAGCATCCTCCGAAAAAGCTTGCTTAAGACCATCTGTTATACTCAGATCCTTAAGCCACTTGCCCATCTGCCTTCGGTTGGGAGGCTGTATTTGAAACTCCTGTCTTATAACTTCAGCGACCTTGTCCCAAGAATTACCCTGTTTCTTTTTTTCAACGGCAAACAGTCGTACCTCTAAAGGATACATCTTCGGCATACTTCCCTCCTTATGAGAATATTGATGGTATTATAACTCACATTATCAAGAATGTCAATACATAAGGGTATCAAACGCCACTGTTTTTTGACATTAATATCTCTGGGAGATATAATAATAATTTAGGAGATATATAAGGGAGGTAAGTGATGAAAAACGATAGCGATGAACGGCTTACACTGGATGTTTTTAAGGCAGCACAACTGCTTGGCATCAGTAGGAACCTGGCGTATGACATGGTAAAAGCCGGAAATTTGCCGGTGGTTAAATTAGGAAAGCGTCTGCTAGTGCCCAAGAAAGCCTTAGAGCAAATGCTAGAGAGTGATCGTGCTAGCCGCGCTGATAGTAGCCGTTAGATTGATAACCAGGTGAATAACCAAACCCCCAAGGCTAACCCAGGGGGCTTAGTGCGAAGGAGCTACCGATGAAAACTAGCTCTATATGTAATAGTAGGGACAAATCCTTAAAAAGTCAAATAATCAAGTTTGACTGGCCCGTTCTCAGGGAAGCCGTAGGTTTCTACGAGAGAGAATGCCTGTGCTACTTACCAGCAGGCTGGGGGCATAAAAAACCGAGCGTGAAGTGGGAGGAGTACCAAAATCGTCTCCCCTCTATAGAAGAAAGGCCGAATGGTTCCACGAAGGCAAGCCCACCAACATCGGTGTACTCTGTGGTGGCGTTAGTGGTGGTTTGGTAATACTCTGCTTCAATAACCCGGACAGTGCCAGAGAGTTCTTCGGTGAGGAACGATGAGAAAAACTAAAGGAGGCAATTAATGGACAAACTTGAATTAGTCTTTACCTACGAGAGACCAACTAAAAACACGGTGAGATATAGAGAGGACCCTAGCGGTGAGGATATCATCGTCGGCAATATCTATATCAGAAAAAAGGCACTGGGAGATCCACCGCCACAGAGGCTGAGGGTAACCATTGGAGATGCTATCTAGTAGCTGCCATAGCAAGCTCTGGGTGCTAACCTCCCGCCTGGTGAGCTATGGCGTCTGGGGCATCGCCGGTAAACCTGGCTTGTGGCTGGGCGAGTTGGCATGGCTCCCAGCCCGACAATACCTCACCGTCCCGTGAGGATAGGGTGTGATCGGGGAGTCGCGGTGCCCCATAATGGGATGGGTGGTGGGTGGGCCGCTCACCCCGATTATAGCACAGGAAATTGAGTATGCAAGCCTACCAGTAGACCAAGGGTAGATGGTCGGTTACCGACGGGTCTGGTCTGGCTGTGCGCTACCTCGTCCAGCTGGGCCGGTTATCTGGGATTATTAGTAAAGACAAAAAGAGAGATTGGAGAATGCACAAAGTGTCATCTTACAGGTATGGGTAGAGGGGGCGACCCCATTCCCTAGGGTAAGCGTATTAGATGCTTTTTATATATGCTGCGAGAGTGGTTAGGTATATAGATAGATTAATTGACTCGTAGATTGAAAGGGGGTTGAGATTATTGGAAATATTACGTGGGGTGCGAATAAAGAGCTTCAGGGAAGCGGCTAACCAGGCTTTTGAGATGGTCGGCGCCAGTGACATGTCCCCAGAGGTTTGCGAGCTATCTACCTTGGCCATAGATGCTGGTAGTCTCGGGGGTGAGGCTGACAAAGTCGTAAGCTCTACTGTTCATAGTAGGTATGGGCGTAGCGCTACATGGAGTGGCAAGCGCTGGCTTATCCCAGTGCCTCGACTAGGGTATAACGCCCAGCCCATTCCCCATCTATGCATTACCCTCCAGACATATCTGGTATCCCCAATCAAGGTTGAGACCAGCAACAATTATTATTATATAACCCTGGTTGGACCTTTAGGCCGAGCTGAGAAGCTGATTCTCCCAATACCCTTCCTCCAAGCCATCCTAGATGATGCCTTGGAGAAGTACGAGATAGTAGGCTGTGATAGTACACATACTGCCTGGAATATCCCTGGTTTAAAAGAGGCGATCGTATTGCCTAAAGACTTTCCAACTGGACTATCCGGTGTGCTAAGGCATAAAACCGTGGCAGAGTGGCTACTGGACTTCGGTTCTGAAGGCATTAATGTGGCCACATGGGTGGTAGGAACCCTAATTGGCTTGCAGCTTCACGGCATGACAGAGCCTTCGCCGGCAGGGGAGCGACCCTGGAGGCGAGAAAATGTGCTTGCCTGCCTTACCCAATTGTATGGTCGGGAGTGGGCTGAGGAGATGTTTAGGCAGGGAGCGCCATTTCTTAGAGCAAGCATGACTGATAGGGCGGCAGTCCAGCTTATTCTTCAAGAAGCCGATAAATTTAGGAAAATCTTACATAAGGAGCTATGAAATATGGAAGACGAGTTTTCACCAGAGCAAATAAACCAGATTGCCAGGGTGGCGCGGGTCTGGGCTCCCGGTTTTACTGAGGACCAGCTACAATCGTTGATTGATACCCAGCACCACTTATCTAATTCCGGGTTCTATGAGGCAGTCTGGGGTATGGTCAGGCTGGAGAAAGAGAAGGGCATAGCCTGCGCTGAGGCACTTGACGCCTTTAAAAAGCTGCTTTCTGATAAGAGGCGGCTGGAAGCAGATGTAGCCAGCCTTGATGAGAAGCTGGCGCTACGACAGAAAGAAAACCAGCAAATCGAACAAAAACACCGGCAGATGATAGAGGCTGTTGCGCAGGCCAGAAGCGAACTGGAAGAGGTGAAAGCTGAGCGGGAAAAAGAGGAGCGGCAGGTAGCCGCTCTCCAGAAAAAAGCTGAAAAGGAGAAGGAGCGCCTTGACCGGGAACTGGAGGAATACCGCCAGGAGGCTAATGTAACTAAGGAAGAGACGGCTAGCGCCAGCCGGTTAAAGGTTGAGGTAGAGAAGCATGGCTTTAGCCTGGATTTAGCATTGGGGCTAGCCCAGGAGTTTGCCGGCTGTGAAGATATCAGGGATGAACTAGCCGAAGGTCTAAAGGAAGGGCTGATACTGACTAGGTATAACGAGGAGGCTGCCGAACAAAAGGAAATACTGCAATCTGACATCAATGGTCTTACTGCGGAGTGCCAGCAATTAACCAGCAATCTTTCACAGCTAAGGGTTGATGTCGCCTTAGAAGAGGAGATGCGTCGGTTTTACCACCGCTACCAGGGTGCGGGTGTGCTTATGGACCAGCTGGCTACCTGGAAGAATATATACTTCGTCCGCTGCAATAACCCGTTCTATGCCCTGACCGGCGCCTTTGCCAGGTCTACTGCTGGTGCCCGTTTCTGGACCGAAAAACCGCCAATAAGGAAGTGCCCCTGCTGCGGCTATCCGGATGCCGTTTATGACGAAAAGCTCTATGAAGCTCTAAACCAACCTGTTGGGACACCGCTTCAGCTGAAGCTGGGAGAATAGCATGGCAAAAAAGAAGGCGACAGGCAAGAAAGCGACCGAGTTCTTTTTGGACTGCTCCTGTGGGGCCAGGGCTCAGGTCTTTGAGCTTGGGGAGAAAGGTTATATGGCCCACTGTGCCGGCTGCGGCTCGCTGACATTTTTCCACAACCCGGTATTGCTGGAGAGGCTTCGCTTTGGCGGGCAACTCTGCCCACATCGACTGGAGCAAAAACAGTGCCCCGGTGGCTCTACTACTTGGTGCCCAGCATGCCGTGTGCGAACGTTCTGTTACAACATGGGGAGGCAAGGTGACCATGGCGTTACCGACTAGACCCGGTCGCGGCGGGTATTTAAGGCCTTTTGGCTGCGGTTGGTTTATTAGAGAATTTCTCCTCGGGCATGCTCCTGAAGGTGCGCCAACCATTGATCCTGATAGAGGCGCCTGGCAGGAGGATATTTTTTACCACTACAAGGGAGCTCTGCTTAGGGCTTACGCCGAGGACGCCGTAGCTTATGAAAATGAGGAGCGGATCAGAGGGAAAAAGCCTATCTACACTCCAGAGGAGTACGAGGAACGGGTCGCCCACCATTTGAAGTATATACCCTACAAGCTAACTGCAGCTCGCTACCACAGCTTTCGGCGCTATTTCCACTGGTTAAAACAGCTTCAGTGGGTTGAGTTTACTGGCGAAGAAGAAATGTCTAGCCTTCAAGAAGTCTATCCCCCAGGACCACCGCGGAGATACTACCGGCTAACCAGGAAAGGCGTTGAAGCTCCTGATTATGAGTGGTCAAGGCCTCAACTTACTCTCTATCCCGAAATTAACGGCCAACCAGGGCTTGAGTATTTCAGGGAGAATAGGAAGAAGCACCACTACTCAGAGAAGAAGCTCGCCAAAAGCCGGGTAAAGAAGGATTAAATGCCCCGGAAATCCCCCTAACTTTTGACTGCAGAGCCTCTCTAAGAGGCTCTTTTTAGTTGTCTAAACGAAGCCGAGATATCCCTGGGCCTTCCCCTTCTTACATTTTATTTTAGATCGTTCCCCCCTCGGGGGGAGGAAAATCTACAGCGGTTTTCTAATTTTACTTAATGTCCTTTTGTGAAATACTGTTATTGTAAGCAAACGCAAAAGCTCCAGCTCTTTAACAAAAACCACTTACCGCAAAACTAGCGGGTGATGGTCAAAAGTGAATAGATAATGTAGGGATAACTCTACAGAGCCGAAAGCTGTTGATTTAGTGGTCATATAGAATAGTTCAGCCGTAGTGTTAGAGGGGCTATGCTCAATAAGTAAAAAGTGAGGTATTGAGCATAATGGAAACGCCTAACTATATCAAGAGCTTACTAACTCCGACCACAAAGCAACCGCAGGGTCGCAGGGTGTGGTCAATTGACCTAGAACGGGTATGGTTGCCGTTCTTTATAGCCACTAACATTGTCGGTGATACCGCTATACCGAGCCAAGCTATCGGTTGTCCGCTCCGTTTAGGCTACGATAGGACTGGTGCGGTGCGGTTTAGCCAAGCTGGTCGCCCAGTTGTCAGGGTCGCTAAAGAGCTTGGCGACAATATTCGCTTGGTGCGGGATAATTTCACTGCTAACCTATTAAACTATGCTGGTGAGGTTATCAAGGACAACGCCGAAGGCTATAAGACACAAGTCGCACTAGCCAAAAAAGCGGGAGAGCCTATTTACCAGCACGATAAGAACA
>DAOUMG010000163.1:0-12467 GCA_034411935.1 Dehalococcoidaceae bacterium | reverse complement strand
TAGCTGCCCTTGAAGTGCTGGCTGAAAAAGGATTTGCAGTTACCAAAAGAAGCATTACGGAGGGGCTTGAGAGGGTCAGCTGGCCGGGCCGCTTTCAGGTATTGAGTTCAAGACCGGCAGTAGTTCTTGACGGTGCCCATAATCCCACTTCGGCAAACACTCTGGTTAACTCTTTAAAGAGTTATTTTGGTGTAAACTGGCCTCAAAAATTTAAACCCGCCGCTCTGGTATTGGGAGTTTCCATTGATAAGGATTTAGCCGGTATCGTATCGATGCTGGGGCCTTATTTTGAAAGGATCATAATCACCCGCTCCCGCCATCCACGTGCCATGGCTACCGAAGAGCTTGAAGCCGAACTGAAAAAACAGGGATTGCCTGTTGAGACGGTTGAAACAGTACCCCAAGCAGTCTCCAGGGCGAAACATCTGGCGGGCGAGGAAGGCCTGGTGGTGGTGAGCGGTTCCATCTTCGTGGTCGGTGAGGCTCTCGAAGTGCTTGACCGGAGACATCCTGATAGCCGGTTTTAACCTTACGTCGTAACTACTCGATATCGTTGAACTTGGTAGTTAGCGCTTCCGGGGGCAGCATTTCTTTTAATATTTTTTCTAGAGCCATAGTATGGCAGCAACGTCCCCAGGCGGAAAAGAAATCACAGGAGCATTGCCACTGGCCGCTTTTATAACTGGTGGTATGGCTGTCGTTCTCACCTCGGAACCTGACCTGTAGCTCGTTAAAGCTAATACGGTCTCTTTCCTGTGCGTAGCGTTTGGCTTTTTCGATTTTACCGATTAGGCTTGACTGCATGGCGCTACCTCCTAGAAATAAAGAAGCACCAGACTTCTAAAAAGAGAGGTGCTCCGAAACTGCTATAGCGTTTGAGAAGCTCATTTTAGTGATACCTGTCGCTAGACCTTCATGCTAAAATTGTACCCCTCCGAGGTGACTAAGTCTAGATAGTGGATGGGCAAGGAAAAGGAATTAGCGTGTTGTACCTGCTCTGTTTGGCTATGTAGTCTCTCTGATACGCCCTATGTTGATGGTAACCGGGCTCTCAATTTGGTAAAAGTCCTGGTTTGCTTAGTCGTAACTGCTGGGCTAAAATGTGTTGGGTATCAATGGAAATAGGTTTTTATGAAAGCGTTACTTCAGCGGGTGACCGGTGCTTCGGTTAGCATAGACGGAGAAACTGTCGGCCGGATAGGGCGGGGGCTGGTGGTGCTGGTCGGCGTGGCCGCCGGCGATACCGGGGAAGATATAGATTATCTGGTAAACAAGCTTACTAATCTACGTATCTTTGGTGATGAAGAAGGCAGGTTTAACCGCTCGGTGCTGGATATCGGCGGCGAGCTGCTCTTGGTAAGCCAGTTCACCCTGCTGGCGGATACCAGAAAGGGCAGGCGGCCCGGCTTTTCCGGTGCGGCGCCGCCACAAGAAGCATCGCAGCTCTTTGACGAGTTCGTTAGAAAGACAAGGGCTGGCGGGCTTAAGGTAGCTACCGGACGCTTCCAGGCGTATATGGCGGTTGAGATTCAAAACGATGGCCCGGTGACCATAATGCTGGATAGCCGGGAAAAATAATTCCCCGTTTAAAGAGGCCTTGACAAGAAAAGATGAAATGCTTTAATATAAATGCGAAGAGTTGCAGTTGCCATGAGTTGCTCTACAGTTTTAAAGACAAAAGGTTATAAGCTGACGCCTCAGCGGAAGGTGATTCTGGATATACTTCACCACACGGATACCCACCTTACCGCCGATGATATCTTTTTGCAGGTTAATGAACGTATCCCCGGCGTCAACCGTTCCACCGTCTACCGCACCCTGGAGCTTCTGGAGAGCCTGGGGCTGGTGGTAAGGAGCGAGCTGGGTTCAAGCCATGTCTATCATCATTCGGAGGAAGGACACCATCACCACCTGGTTTGCCGCAGTTGCGGGCGGGTGGTGGATTGCGATGAGGACATCCTGATACCTCTGGAAAGCCGGCTGACAGAAAAATACGGTTTTACGGCCGATTTACATCATCATGTTATACAGGGTGTCTGCCGGCGCTGCCGGGGAAAGTAAAAAAATTTAAAATGTTATTGCAAACATTCGCAATAAAATAGAAGGGAGTCTGCTAGTGCACATTCCGGACGGTTTTTTAAACGCGGCTACGGCGGCTACCACCTACGTGGTGTCGGTCGGAGGCATCGGCAATGCGGTGCGTATAGCCAATAAAAAGCTGGGCGAAAAGCACATCCCGCTGATGGGTATTCTGGCAGCTTTTATTTTCGCCGCCCAGATGCTCAACTTCCCGGTGGCAGGAGGCACATCGGGTCATATGATAGGAGCTGCTCTGGTAGCTATCCTGCTGGGTCCATGGGCAGCCGTTATTATCATGAGCGCCGTATTAATAGCTCAGTGCCTGATATTTCAGGACGGCGGCCTTTTAGCGCTGGGTGCCAATATTTTTAATATGGGTATCGTGGCCGGCTTCGGCGCCTATTATATTTACAAACTGCTCGGCTCGGTTTTAGGTAATAGCAGCCGGGGCAGGCTTGCCTCCGGATTTATAGCTGCCTGGGGTTCGGTAGTACTATCCTCCTCAGCCTGCGCCATTGAACTGGCTATCTCCGGGGCATCGCCGCTAGGGGTGGTGCTGCCGGCGATGGCCGGAGTCCACGCCCTTATCGGCATCGGCGAAGGGCTTATAACTATGGCAGTAGTTAGTGTCATAATGGCTTCCAGGGTCGACCTGCTGGGCTTGCAAAGGATATAGCAAGGAGAAAGAGATAATGAAGTCTAAGTGGTGGTTGATTGCTCTTGTCTTTTGTCTGGCGGTGGCTACTATCTCGCCGCTGGCTTCGTCTTCACCCGACGGACTGGAAAAAGTTGCCGAAGATAAGGGATTTATCGGCCTGGCAGAGGACGCCCCGTTTGAGATAATCGCCGGTTATGTCTTCCCCGGTGTCCAGAACGAGGCGCTGGCTACCATACTGGCCGGCTGGCTGGGCACGCTCGTCCTGTTCGGTACTACTTACGGCATCGCCTGGTTAATTTCTTCAAAAAGGAGGCAGGCCGTAGCTCAAAAAGGTAGCCTATGAAACATGAGTTTCTTGACCAGTACAGCGACCGGGACAGCCCGATACACCGCCTGGACCCGCGCACCAAGCTGATTACCAGCTTAGCTTTGGTAACGGCGGTGGTGCTGACGCCGCCCGACAGGTGGTTTGCCTATGCCGTCTATTTCTTTGTTCTGGCAGCGCTGGTCGTTATCTCAAAAGTACCTATAGGCTATATAATCAAGCGCTCGCTTCTAATTATGCCCTTCGTTTTGATGATCGCTATCTTCATTCCGTTCTTCAAGGAGGGTGAGGTAGCCGGAAGCTATAATATCTGGATGTGGCAGCTATCGGTAACCCACAGCGGTCTGGAAGTACTGCGCAATATAGTTATAAAAGCCTGGCTTTCTGTAGTAAGCCTGACCATATTATCAGCCACCACCCGTATGCCCGACCTGCTTAAAGGATTAGAGAGGCTGAAAGTACCTAAGATTATAGTGATGATTTTATCTTTTATGTACCGCTATATCTTCTTGGTGGTTGATGAGGCGATGCGGATGAAACAGGCGCGTGATAGCCGTAACTTCGGCGGCAAACGCCTGTGGCAGATAAAAACGGTAGGGCGGATGATAGCCAGCCTGTTTATCAGGAGTTACGAGCGCGGCGAGCGGGTTTATGCCGCTATGACCGCCCGTGGATTCGACGGGCACGGCCGCTCTCTGAAGGTGCTTAATTTCAGGCCGGCAGATGCCTATTTTGGTTTGAGCCTGGGATTGGTACTGCTTACCACAGGGGTATTCAGCCTTATACTATAAGGAGTTGCCGTGACTTCGGTTATAGCAATAGATAATCTTTCTTTCAGCTACCCGGACGGACAGCAGGCGCTTAAAGATGTTAGCCTTAACATAAACAAGGGAGATTCGGTAGCTATCATCGGGCCCAACGGTGCCGGTAAGTCCACATTAGTACTTCATTTAAACGGCATTTTGCGCTCGCCAAACGGGGCGGTAAAGGTCTTCGGGCGCCCGGTAGATGCCGAAAGCTTGCGCTGGGTCAGGAGCCGGGTGGGGCTGGTCTTTCAGGACCCTGACGACCAGCTTTTTTCACCCACCGTGTTCGACGATGTCGCCTTCGGTCCTATAAATATGAACTGGCGTGAAGAAGAGGTTAAGAAAGCGGTAACCAGAGCGCTGAAATGGGTAGGCTTAACCGGCTATGAAAAACGCTCCAGCCATCATCTGAGCCTGGGCGAAAAGAAGCGGGCGGCTATCGCTACTGTGCTGTCTATGTCCCCTGAACTATTGATACTTGACGAGCCGACCTCAAACCTGGACCCCGGCGCCAAGTGGGCTTTAGTCAAACTTTTAAAAGATTTGCCGGTAACCAGACTTATTATCTCCCATGACCTTGAGATGGTGGGAGCGCTTTGCGAGAGGTCTATTATTTTTAATAAAGGCCGCGTTATCGCCGACGGGGCTACTAGGGAAATCCTTGGTAACCATGACCTTCTAATAGCTAACGGCCTGGCTTCGGAATCTTAAGCCGAAGCTTTTTCTCTCTGGCGGCGGCGCCACCAGCGGACGCCGAAGAAAAGGGCCGTTCCCCATAAGGGGCTGAACATCAGCGCCCAGACCGCTCCGGTAGCCAGCCACTGGCCGAAAGTAACTATGCCCCGTATTGCCGATTTAAATACCTCGGCGATGTCCCATCCCAGGTTTACCAGCGGTCCGGAGGAAGCCGGCTCAAGGGAGACGCTTATCAGGGACATATCGGTTACGGTTTCAAGGTAATTTATCTGCCCTTTTAGCTGCTCAATCTCGGAGCGTACCCTTGAGAGACTATCGTAAATCTTTAAGATTTCATTAACATCGTTCGTTCTATTCAGTAGCGCCAGGTACTGGGCTTCGGTGGCTTCGGCATTCCTTAAGCGGGCGGTGAGGTCTATATATTCCTCGGTAACATCATGGCTTGAGGTGCTCTCCGAGATTATCTCCTCGGCAGAGTCGCCGATGATAGCCATAGCCGCATCGAAACTTTCGTCAGGTACTCGGATAGTAATCCAGCCTCTCATATCGGGTCCCTCTCCCCATACCTGCGAGGAGACTACGTAACCGCCGTAGCTTAGCGCCAGGGAGGTGATTTCATTCTTTGAAGCGGTAATGTCCTCCACGGCAATAGAAATATCGCCGTTTCTAACCACCATACGGTCCTCGGTGTTAATCTGGGTGTCGTTGTTACTTGCCGAGCCTTCGTCAATATACTTTCCGTCCAGGCCGTCGGAAGGTTCGGCGCCGATGTCTGGCAGAGAACCTACACCTTCACCGCCGCTATCGTTATCGGCGCAGGCGGCCGGTATTACCAGGACAGCTACCAGTAAAATTCCTATGAGCAGCTTTTTCATTAAAACACCTCTTGAAAAGCTATATTTATCTATTATAACGCTGTTTTTAGCAAAAGGTTAGCCGCTAAAAGGTTGCCCCCTGTTTCTAATTACCGACAGTCGGGGACGGATTATCCTGAAATGGGTGGGTACGCAGTACCAGCGAATAGAGGTAAGGATATTTAGTTTTAAGATGCTCGGCATAAGCCAGCCACTGGACGAGCAGGCGGCTGTACATTCTTCTGGTATCAATCGCCAGATGCTCCAGGTCCTGCCCGGGTAGTTTATTTAAGTCTGCTCTGGCCTCCAGCTCCTCGGTCATATGGAAGGTGGCAAATAGCAGGTCGGTAAATTCGTCTTTTTCCAGCAGGTTTGGGTTTTCAAGCAGGGTGAGCATAAAATTTCTTTTGGACATAAGAAAAGTTTTCAATTCGGCGAAATCAATTCTTTTATAATCAGGCGTAAGTTTAAGAGACTGGGCAAAGCCAGCTGCCTTTTTAAAATCGGTTGTATTCCAGCCTTCGCTTATATTGAGCCTATGGCATATCTCCTGGCGGTTATCGAAAGAGTCCAGCAGCTCGGCCAGCAGGCGGTTGCCTACCTCGCTGAAGAAGGCGCCGATGACCATATTCATTTTATCAAGTAAAGCCTGCTTCTCGCGGTAGGCCAGAATGCGCTCCAGGACGATGACTACCAGGAATACCTCAAGCGGTATGAAGGCGAAGTCGCCCAGCATATAAATGAAGATGTGGTGGGCATCCTGAAAGATGGCAAAGTGAAGGAGATATAGCAGACCAGAAGCGGTCAGCGATATTATGGCAGCTGCTATTATAAAGCGGTAGCGACCTTTCATAGTAAGCTTTGCCTCTTGAACCAGATGATACCATAAGTTTTGTTATGATTAAAAAAGCTCGCTAATTGACAGTCGGTAAGAGGGATAATATGATGGAGCCAGCTTGTTTTCTGGAGGCGTCAAAATGGCTATTTATGCTGATGATTTAGTAGTAGATAAGAAAGAACAGCTGAAAAAGATAGAAGATATCTGCCTGCCCGATGAAGTTATTAGGGCTGTCTTTGACTTAAAAGGCAGGGGTACCGGATTTATCGGCATCACCGATAAACGTATTATTTATTACGATAGGGAATTTATAAAGGGCAAAAAGGCGATGGTCAGCATTCCATACAGCCGTATCGCCTGCGTCGCCAGCGAGGATAACAAGGGCTTTTTGGTAAGAAGCGGTTTTATGGTTAGCGATAAGTTAGTAATCAGCCCCCTGGGGCTCGATGATAAGGAATTTGAATTCCGGGGCGGCGATAAAGCTCACCTGGCGCATCAAATGATTATGGAACATCTCCTGGATTAGCTTTGTATTTACCACCGCCCCCGGAGAAAAAGCTCAAACTAAAAGCTAGTAATGGCTTTGTTTGGTACGGTTCCAGAGATAGGCATACTTTTTTTGAGGGGACATGAAGGTCCATCTCAGCTGAAAAATAAACTTAAGGTAGTATTCGGCCATTTTGGTTTTCATTTAAGAGGCCTCCTTTCATATGTTTTCGGGCTCTAGTATTTATAACGAAGGTATGAGTGAAAAGTTAGCTTTTAAGTAGCCCGGTTTTGTAATTGCCCTCTCCTTAAATAAATTACTTAAAAATCACTTTCCTATATCATTCTTACCTAAATAATACGGAGACACAATCACCCAAAAGGGCTAAAGCCGGGAGTTATTTGGTAATGGGAGAAAAGTTTGGGCTGGCGTCTGGCTTATGCTAGCTTTCTGTCTTTACCCAGAGATGCTTGCCATCGGTGACGAATTCCACCGTGCCGTCTTCGTCCGTTCTATAGATGTTTTCGGCGCCGACCAGCTCTTTGAGCCTGGTGATAACTTCGTCGGTAGGGTGGCCGAAGCGGTTGTACTGGCCTACCGAGATAACGGCTATCTGCGGGCTGGCAATCTCCAAAAAGAAGTCGCTGGTTGAGGAAGCCGAGCCGTGGTGTGCTACCTTAAGTATGGTGCTACCGGGTGCGCCGCGGCGGCTAATCATATCTATTTCTGCTTCCTGCTGGATGTCTCCTACTAGAAGAAAACTAAAGTCACCCATTTCCAGCCTGAGTACGATACCATTATTATTAATATCGGATTCGGTATCTTCCAACAGCTGTTCGGGTGGATTCAGGACATCTATGGTAATACCGCTTTCAAGCACAATCTGCTGGCCGCTTCGGGCTACGGTGGATTTTATGTCCCTTTCATTAATAAGCTCAAGCCACCGCTGGTAAAGCAGCGAGTCGACTGCCGTATCGGGGTAAAGCACTTGCTTTACATCGTATCTTTTGAGAACCTCTATAAGCCCGGTGAGGTGGTCTGCCTGGGGATGGCTTAGAACCACCAGGTCTATGGTGTTATCCCAGAAGGGCATTCTTTTACCCAGTTCGGAGAGCAGCTCCTGGGAATCGGAGCCGCCGTCTATCAGGATATCGTAATGCTCCGGGGTCTGTATTAAGATAGCGTCTCCCTGGCCTACATCAAGGAAGCTTACATGAAGGCGGTCGTCGGGCGTACCGGTTAAAGCTAACGGAGTTATAACGGCTAATACCAGTACCAGCGGCAACAGCCATTTGACAACCGGCCTGGTAGAAAGCTGTGCCACTTTCACCTGTGCCGGCTGCTTTTCTTCTAGCAACCTGCGGCGCTGATATTTCTGGTACAGCCAGAAAGCTAGCCCCAGTACCAGATAGTAAGCTACCACAAGGTAGCCGCTGAACTGGGGTATGTTAATCGTAGCTATAGGAAGGCTGGCCATACCACCGACAAGTAGCAGCAGATACGAAATAAAGGGCCATAACAGACAGCCGGCTACCTGAGCCAGGATGGGGCTAATAATACCCAGCAATCCTGTCAGGGCACCGGTAGTGATAATAAACGGCAGCACCGGCAGCGCCAGCAGGGTAGCCAGCGGGCCAACTAGTGATATCATACCGAAGTAATAGGCTATCAGCGGCAAGACGCCGGCCAGTGCCGACAGGGTTACGCTAAGACCGTCGCTTAGGAAGATAGCCGGCGGTGCTATCCTGCTGGATTCGCTTAAACCTCCCATGATAATCTGCCGCCCCTTGTCTCTTAATGGAGGAAAAACTACACAAAGGCCGGCCATAGCCATAAAGCTCATCTGAAAGTAGAACGAAACAACTGACAGTCGATAGGTTCAATGAGAACCAAGGATTTTATCTCAATCCTATCCATGAAGACCATAATCCTAACCTGCAACACATCCAATATTTCTCTCTTTGTGGCAGGGAAACAAATTGCTTTTGATATCTCTTTATTTTCTAGACCTATTATTTTAAGAACCATCTTGTGGGGCTTATCGACAACTTTGACCATGCTTCCGTCCTTGTTTTCCACATTCCAACTCATTGACTGCAGTTGTTTTTCCCAGAGCTGAATTATCGACTGAGTATGGTAGAGTTCTTCCAATTGAGCAGGATCGATTTCTGTTCTTATTGTTTGTAACCTGGCTTCATCATTTTCAAGTCTTTGCCTATGTTCCTTGAACTTGTTTGGATTCATGTTCAATGTAACCCACTCATCGGCTAGGCGGGCTTTCTGCTCAGCTATCTGTGCCAGCTTCTCGTTGATAGGTTGGATTCTATCATTTAGTTCAGCCTCGCGATTTTTCAAACTATCAATGGTTTGAATTAACAGTTCACTGAGACTGTTTGGGTCATTGATCATAAGCTCAATCCTCTGCCAAATTTCTTGTTCTAGCCAATTAGCATCAAGGTTTGGAGCTTTACACCTTTCTGAGCCATCAACATGTTTGGTTCTACATCTTCCCTTACAGCTATAGTACCTTCTCCTGCTATGGCCTAGTTCTGTTCCATAAGTATAACCGCATAATCCACAATCTATCAGACCATGTAAGAGCCACTGATTCTTTCTAGGTGGCTTGAAGTGTTTATTGTTCTTGCGGTGTTCTTGAACGATTTGCCAGGTTTTTTCATCTACTATTCGTGGAACTTTTATAATTATTGCGTCTTCTGGTATTTCTTTTGGGAGCCTTGAATAGCTTTGGTAGATGTTTACTACTTGAGTGCCCTTATACGTCGGATTATATAGAACATCTCTTACTGCCGTTGCATGCCAACCTTTCGCTGTCTTAGTTCGAGGCGTAACCTTTTCATCATTAAGCATGTTTGTGATTTGAGACATTGAATTTCCTAAGGCATACTGCTTAAAAATACGTTGGATTATTCTTGCTTTAGGCTTATCAATGACTAGCTTTTTAGTTTCCCGCTTGTAGATATATCCAAATGGTGTCTTGCCAGGCCCCCAACAACCCTCTCTGTATCTCTGCAGTCTGCCAGCCTTTGTACGTTCAATGATGGTTTCACGCTCCCATTCGCTCACTAGACCTAGCATCTGGAAAACTGTGCGACCAATGGCTGAGGAGGTGTCCAAAGTTTCCTTTACAGAGTGCAGCGATATGTCATACTCTTTAAGCTTTTCTTCTATCTCCAGCAATAACCTCAATTTCCGAGCCAGCCTGTCAAGCTTATACACCACTACCTTATCAAACAGTTTCAACTTAGCATTGGTTAGTAAGTGATTAAGTTCTGGCCTTTCGCCGTCCTTGCCACTAAATCCAGCATCAACATATTCTCTGAACACTTCCCAACCTTGCAGCAGGCAATACCCTCTCAGTTGCTCTAGCTGATGGTTGGTAGACGTGCCTTCTGTAGCTTGCTCCGCCGTGCTGACCCTGGCGTATATGGCCACCTTTACATTTTTATCCATAAGCTACCTCATCAATTCAATAGATATCCATTAAGGTTATGTTTCTTGTAGTACGCGTGAAATTCACAGTACGTGACGAACAGCATCACACCTATTCCGTTCCTGTTAAATAGAGGCTCTCCATTCTCAAAGCAAGTATCAGGTACATGTTCGCCGATCCAGCGGACTATGGCCTTTATATCTGTATCGGTCAGTATGGTTTTCGGCTTGTGTATATATAGATTATCCATAGCCCACTGGACGAGCTGGTCTGTCTTTAGGACCGCCCAGTAAATAGGCAAGTATGCCTCCTATTTATCAGTATCCTTACCCTTATCCTTATCTGTATCTGACTCCTTTACTTTGTCATCATTCTTCTTGATAACCTCGAACTTATCTGGCCAAGCTCTCAGCAAGCTGTACCAGCCGAAGTTATTCTTAGCTGGATCAGACCCGAATATGCCTTTATCTACCAGTTCCTTTAATTCTCCTTTTTTCAGCAGAGTTTGATAAGTGGAATTCTTGCTGCGGAATACCTCTCCTGTTACTTTATCGAGGATTTCAACCTTGCCATTGGATACGGCTTTTCTCTTGCGCGCTGTGAGTTCGAAAAGGTCGTTAATCAAGCGTGCGTGATCTTCTAATATGGTGCGCAGGCCATCTACCTCTTGCTTGATGGAAGTCAGTGTTAAGGGTTTTGGCTTTTCAGGTGGTTGTGGTTTAATGTCCTTAGGTGTCGGTTTCTCATCAGGCTTTACCTCAAGCTCCATCTCAGACTTGGCTTGTACCTCTTTCACTACTGGCTGCATAGGTGCTACAACTACTGTAGCAAGCCTGGCAGCAGGCTTTCCCTTTTCTACTTTAGTTGTTACTTTGGTAACCATGATAACCTCCTTTGTTTATTAGATGATTTAATCATGGTTTGAATTCAACAATTCGTAAATAAAATAAACATTTAACTGACAAAGTAGCTACTTTTAATGTACTTAGAACACATCAAAAACAAACCAAAATATATCCATCCAGCTCTGCAAAAGCTCGCAACACTAAGCCCCCTCGTTCTGCGCTATATAGACACTGCGCCTGCTTTCCTGCGTTACAAATAGATTCGCTGCTGTACCAAAACAAGCACGTTTTGAATTCGTTAAGGCGGGGGCGGCGGGGGCCTACTTGCTGCGCTAGTATCTTTGCAGCTGTAGCACTCGGACACGAACTGAGCCAGGCTAGCGTCTAGTATGGCGTTACAATGCATATATAGATGCCTAAGTATGGCCTGATTGACTATCTTTACCATCGATATCATGAGCTGGTTCGGATCGGTGACTGCCTGTTCAGCCAGATGCTTTACCAGGTCGTCCGAATATCCATGCATATCTATCGTGTCCATTGATGCCTCTGTCGCCCCTTGCCTCCGCTAGATTCACTGTTAAGGTGCTAACCTGTAAGCTAACTAACATATAACTTGTTACAATGCATACTTGTTAACATGCGAACCTGTATACAAAAGTTAGCAGGTAACGTAGGTAGTAGGTATTAATAATAAGTGCTTATTTATTCCAATACCTCCATACGGCTACTTCCAATCCCGCCTGAACCTATCGACCTCTTTTTGAGCCATGTTAACCAGATGCTTGGGCAGTATCGACTCGGACAATCCTATCCCTGCGATAAGCGATAGAGTAGCTACCTGACTCAATGAATACCCATATATCGATGATATCTCCATCGCTCTCGCTCTATCAGACTGACTTAGGAAAAAGATCTTCCTGGTGACTCCGATGCCTTTACCCATATACTCCGGCGTGTACCTGGTTCTGATGTAGTCAAGCGTTGTATCTTCATCATCGTTTTCTACAGCCTTAAGCCAGCGCTCCTTGGTCCTAGAGCTCTGAGACATGACTCTTTCTATCACAAATAGACCAGCATGAAGCAGGCACCCTTCAGCTACGGACTTCATCTCTAGTATTTTTGAATGAGGCTTCAGAGATAGGTATTTGACGGCATCCCAGGTCTTCCAAGGCAGCGACCTTATACAGACAGCTGTTTCGTCAGAAGCCTTTTCCCGAATTAACTCATCTTGGATAACCTTATCGATTACAGTTTCAAGTGATGGCGCATCAGGTATAAGGTCTGTTTCAGGGTCCCAGATGCCACTGGTTTTTGATTCAGACTTAGACATGGCGGCACCTCCTGAAAGTAGAGTGGGTGTATGGATAGTATGCCGATAAAAAAGGATTTACGAATAGCTTAAAACACGCTACAATAGCTATGTAG
>DAOUMG010000162.1:0-6797 GCA_034411935.1 Dehalococcoidaceae bacterium | reverse complement strand
TGCAAATATATATGCCCGCAGGCAGCATGGCGGCTATCTTATCACTCAAAAAGAAGCTGAAGCTATCATAGATTCCTCGGATAACATACTGCTGGGACCCTGTTGCTGCCGTCAGGTATTTGGAAACTGCCAGCGTCCGGTTATGGCGGAAATTATCGTCGGCGCCGGCAGGGAAGTATATTCGGAAAACGATTCCCACAACTATAAAGAAATATCCAAACAAGAAGCCAGGCAGATTATAAGTAGATGCCATAATGAAGGCATGATACACTCTATTATGCATTGTCGCGGTCTTTATTATGCTATCTGTAATTGCTGTACCTGTTGCTGTGTTCCGTATCGCCTGAAGAATGAATACGGTATAGAATATTCTTTTGGTAGAAATGGAAATATAGTTGATGAATATAAAAACCAGCGCTTTTTAGCCAGAAGGGGGGCTACCCATGCAGGTAAAAAAGACATATAAAAATATAAAACCCGAGTTACTCTTTGACGAACTAAAGGACCTCCTTATAAAACAAGGGGCTGAGATTGATAAGGCTAAGATAGAAACCTATTCCTTGCCTGACGATTCCTCCTCCTTTATTTCCAGGGGCACAATCACGCTTAAAATGTCGGCTGCAAGCGGCGAATCGGCAGTAGAATGCCTCAGGGGGCATATCATCGGTTCGGCACGAGGTGAGACCAGGCTGCTACTTGACATAAATGAGAAGCTGTTTTCAGAAGAAAAAGTAGGTTTTTTTAAGAACGACCTGGACTTTATGCTCGGCTCTTATGAAGTTAAATGAAAAGATATCTTGATAAACACCCGTTTGAACGAAGCGGGGGCTTTGGGCTATAATCATTCTTAAATGATAAAAATATCAGGTGCGTATTGTTAAAAGTTCAAGGTTGCGGAGAACTTAATAAAAATTTCATAGGCAAAAAAGTTGTTCTTGCCGGTTGGGTAAACCGCCGCCGAGACCATGGCGGGCTTATATTCATAGACATGAGAGATTATAGCGGCATCGTCCAGATAGCCTTTAACCCCGAAGGCTCAAAGAGCTGCCACGAGACGGCGACAAATCTGCGTAACGAATATGTAATTAATATAAAAGGTAGGGTATCCCCCAGGCCTCCGGGCACCGAGAATCCGAAACTAAACACCGGCGAAGTAGAAGTTATCGCCGAAGATATCAAAATACTAAACGAGTCCAGAACGCCTCCTTTCTATATTAATGAAGAGATAGAGATAGACGAGGGATTGCGCCTCAAATACCGCTACCTTGATATTAGACGAAAGCGGATGAAGAACAATCTCTTGCTACGGCATAAAATAACATCCTATATCCGCCAGTTTCTTAATGATAAAGGTTTTATTGATGTAGAAACGCCTATACTTATTAAGAGCACCCCTGAAGGTGCCCGCGATTACCTGGTGCCTAGCCGCCTTTACCCGGGCAAATTTTATGCTTTACCTCAGTCACCTCAACAGCTAAAGCAGCTATTGATGGTAGCCGGCATCGAGAAGTACTACCAGATTGCCCGCTGTTTTCGTGATGAGGACACCAGAGCCGACCGCCAGCCAGAGTTTACCCAGCTTGATATAGAAATGAGCTTCGTTGAAGAAGAGGATATTCTAGCTCTCATGGAAGAGCTTTTTACCGGACTGGTAACTTTTATAAAACCAGAAGCTAAACTGCCTAAACCTTTTAACAGGCTAACCTTCGCACAGGCGATGGAAAGATATGGTACCGATAAACCAGATTTACGTTTCGGTATGGAGATAGCCGATGTTTCCGAAATAGTATCCGGTTCTGCTTTCTCGGTTTTCAGCTCCGCGGTAGCCGATGGTAAAAAGGTAAAGGGAATCTGCGTTCCTAATTGCTCAAGATATAGCAAGAAACAGCTCGAAGAGCTGAATAACATAGCCAGGGATTTAGGCGCCGCCGGTCTGGTATCCATTCCATTGGGAACTCCAGAAGATAGTCTTGATAATTTAACGATGGATAATATCAAATCCGTAGTCTCTAAATATATGTCTCTGGAAGAGATTATAAGTATAGCTAAGACATTTAAAGCTTCAGCCGGCGATCTTTTACTGCTGATAGCTGGAGAACATAACAAAGCCTGTCAGATACTGGGTGAGCTTAGAAGAGAAATGGGCGAGAGGTTAAATTTATCATCACCCGAAAAACTGGCTTTTTGCTTCGTCACTGATTTCCCGTTATTTTGCTGGGAAAGTGAAACGGGGCGTTGGGATTCAATGCATCATCCGTTCACATCGCCCAAGGAAAATGATATAGAGCTACTTGACGAAGACCCATCTAGAGTCGGCGGTCGCCACTACGATATGGTGCTTAACGGCTACGAGATAGGCGGTGGCAGCATCAGAATCCACAAAGCCGAGCTACAACGTAAGGTATTTCGCCTGCTGGGATACAAAGATGAAGATATAGACCACCGCTTCGGTCATCTGCTGAATGCTTTTGAATACGGTGCACCACCCCACGGCGGTATTGCCGCCGGGCTGGACCGCATCGTGATGATAATGGCAGGAGAAGATACCATACGAGAAGTGATACCGTTCCCCAAGAACCAGAACGCAGTGGATATGCTTTTTGATTCACCGTCGACAGTAGCTCCGGAACAATTGGCTGAACTGGGCATTCGCTTCGAAGATATAGAGGAGACATAAAAACGTATGAAGGTTACCGAGAATAAAACCGAAGACAACCAGGCGATTCTAACAATAGAAATATCGCCCGACGAGGTCAAGAGTTCTTTTGAAAAAACCTACCGCCGACTGGCAAAGCGTTATCATATTCCAGGCTTCCGCAAGGGAAAAGCACCAAGGGATATCCTGGAGCGTCATATAGGCAAAGAGAACTTCAGTGACGAAGCAACCGAGGAGCTGATACCTTACGCCTGCACTGATGCCATAAAAGAGCAGGGGATTACTCCGTATGCCAGACCTAGTGTTGAAATAACTCAAAAAGAACCGCTGGTTTTCAAAGCAACAGTACCATTACCTCCAAAGGTTGAGCTTGGTGATTATAAGAAGATAAGGGTCAAGCAGGTACAGGCAAGGTTAAAAAAGAGCGATGTTGATGATATGTTGGATGAATTGCGTCACCAGCGAGCTTCCTGGGAGCCAGTAGAACGCCCGGTTAAGCAGAACGACCTTCTGGTGGTTGACATTGACGGCAAAATAGATGATGAAACGGTTATGAGCCACCGGGAAATCCAGTATATTGTAAAACCTGAATCCGAGAACCCGATACCGGGTTTTGCCGAACAGCTGGTAGGAATGGCAATTGATGAACAAAAGAATTTCAAGCTTAAATATCCAAACCATATCGCCAATAAGGAACTGGCAGGTAAAGATAAAACGATTTCCTTTACCGTTAAGTTAAAGGAAATAAAAGAAGAAATATTGCCGGCTCTTGATGACGCATTCGCTCAGGGTATAGATTCCTCATTCAAAACTCTAGATGATTTAAAGAAGCGTATTTCCGAAAATCTCAAACAAAAAGCGGAAGATAAAGCCAGACAGGATTTTGAAGATAAGGTAATCGACGCCGCTGTCAAGGTAAGCAAGGTATTATATCCTCCCGTGTTGGTTGATGTAGAAGTAGAGAGGATGCTCAACCGACAGCTTGAACAAATCAGGATGTCCTCAAAAAACCAGGAGGATTTTGAAAAAAAGATAAATCAGTTGCCGCTAGATAAATTGAAGGAACAATATAAACCGCTGGCTTCCAATATTGTCGCCCAATCGCTGGTCATCGGCCAGATAGCAGTAGAAGAAAAAACCGAGGTAAGCGATAAAGATATTGACTCGGAGATAGAATTGATGCTGGAAAATAGCGGTAGTGAAAAAGAAACAAACCGAAAATATTTAGATACTGATGAAAATAGAGAGCAGATAAGACGGGCGCTCATGGTAAGAAGAACCGTTGAAAAGCTGAAATCTCTAGCCGGCAGCCCTGATAAGATAAAAACAACCAAGGAAAAGGAGGCAACTAAATGAATACCATACCAGAAAACGTGATACCGATGGTGATAGAAAGTGGGGCCAGGGGAGAGCGTGCCTTTGACATATATTCTTTACTCCTCAAAGAGCGAATCGTGATGCTGGGCATGCCAATTAACGACCAGGTAGCTAATGTCACTATCGCTCAGCTACTCTATCTCGCCCGTGAAGATCCAGATAAAGACATTAGCCTCTATATCAACTGTCCCGGCGGCGTTATCGCTTCAGGTCTGGCGATATACGATACCATGCAACTGATAAAGCCTGATGTCTCCACGATATGCCTGGGTATGGCCGCCAGTATGGGCACGGTTCTACTTTGCGCCGGAGCCAAGGGGAAACGTTATGCTCTGCCCAATTCCACCATACATCTTCATCAGGCGGTCGGCGGTGCCCAGGGACAGGCGTCTGATATCGCGATAGCCGCCCGCGAAATAATGCGCCTTCAGGATATAATCAGAGACATACTGGTAACTCACACCGGCCAGACAAAAGAGAAGATAATCCATGATTCAGACCGCGATTTTTACTTAAATCCACAGCAAGCGGTAGAGTACGGCATAGTCGATGATATCCTTGGCAAAGCGGCGTTAGAGAAAAAGAAGGAAAAGAAAAAGGCTTAAACTTTAACCGTAAAGCTTTTTATATTCAACGTCAAGGCGGGTGGCATCAGGCAATCCCTGGCGGGCGCCCGCCTTAGCTATACATAAACGGGCAACCGTGTTGCCCAATCTGCCGCATTCGTCCAGTTCCTTATTTATGATAAAACCGTATAAAAACCCGGCGGCAAAAGCATCACCGGCACCGGTAGTATCCACTAAAGGCTTTTTTTTACCGCGTCCGGCCTCTATATAATATTCGTTCGTCTTATCCTTTATATATGCCACGGCGTCGACGGCTTCTGCTTTTTCATCTCCGGTCATTGAAGAACCACCTCCCAGAGTAACCACCACTATCCGGCAACCGTACTTCAAGCATTTTTCTACACCTTTGGTTAGTGAGCCAACGGCAATCCTTGAGAGTTCGTCTCTATTAACAAACAATATATCTGTTTTTTTAAGTATCGGCGACAGCTTTTCGATTCCCCTGTTAGCAAAAAGCGCCCCCGGTGAGAAGCTAAGTTTTAAAGAGTTAGGTAGATTTATTACCAGTTCGGTCAGCATTCTGAATTGTCTTTCTCCCGCAAACGAAGAAATAAGTACCAATTCGGCTTTTGATAGGTAACTCATATCTATATCGCCGGTACTCAGACTATCGTTAGCTCCGGGCATAATATAGATAGACCGTTTGCCTTCTCTATCGCTTAAGCATATCACCGAGCCAGTATTTTCACCTTTTACTAATCTTATACCGCCGGTATATGTACCCACTTTGTTAAAATTTCTAAGAATGGTTTTACCATGCCTGTCGTCCCCGATAGTGCCTATGAAGCCAGTGGATATACCTAGCTTTGCCAGCCCGTAGATGGTATTAGCTGCCGAACCACCAGGGCAGGACTTCTTTTCAGTGGCTACTGCTTCTCCGTCGGATAATAATCTATCTATGCAATAGATATTATCCATATTAAGAGCACCTAACCCGATTACCTGCAACTTATTCATAATCAAAACCCATCAACCCAGTTTGCCGGCTTCGTCTCTCAGCTTACGCCTCATATTTCCGTGGATACTAACAATCCCGTTTATCTCCTGTTTATCCGCCAGCCAGTGGAATTGCTTCCTATCAGAAAGACGGGGGGTATTTTTTATCTGTCTTATAGAGGATTCAACGGCACTTCGACCGTTTTTGAGCCATAGAAGTAATATCTCTTTAAGGTCGCTGATATGAGTGGACGCCAGGCTCATAGTGGCGTAGGGAAGGGCATAGCGGTTGGCATTGAAGGCGATAGCTAGACCGCCAGCGCTATCTACCTCTTTAAGTACCCTGAAATCGGTAATGCTATCACCGATATAAACCCAATCTGATGGCGATTTATGATGTTCTTCGCAGAACTTTTTTAAAGCTTCCACCTTTCTGCGACCACCTATAGGTTTTACTTTATGGATGATCCTACCGATATCCGTCTGGGGCAGCCTGTGCCAGAAGAAATCGTCTAGCCTATGCTTTATTGCAAGGTCATCCTTATCTTCGCTCATTTTAAGAATGTCTTCTTCAATCTTCTTAAGAAAAGGGGTATCTATTTTACATAATGTATGACGTAGTTCATCAAGCGGGAAGTTTGTGCAGGCGACATTTATTTCATCTATACCCAGTTTTTTAGTAATTCTCCAGGCGTATTGTTCGTATGTGGTGGAAATACAAAACACCTGCCATCCATTCGCAACAAGCCATGATATAAGTTTCTTAGCACCGCCCGTAAGAGTGGCTTTCCTTGCCAGCGCGGCGATATCATCTTCACTTATATCATGGAGCAGTAAAAAGGGTATTATTAAAGCCAGGGTATCGCCAGGTTCGTAATCCTGTCTGCCTTCCATTGTCAGCAGGTCGTCATAGCGGCTGATGACTTCAAAGATTTTATCGCCGCTGGGGAAGAGACTCATCAGGTCATAGGCGTTATCCTGCGGCGTCAAGGGTCCCTCAAGGTCAAAACAGATATAGTTATGCTTCATTTCACTTTTTCCGATTTATCTGCTTTTCAACTTCGTTAGTTAGATTATAACCCTCTATTATTCTACACGAACTATCTACTATCTCGCCGCTATCGACCTTAATTCTACCACTGCTAAATGCCTTCAGGGTAGCTATTATAAGGGGGAATTCCCTTTTAAGGCCCTCTTTTCTG
>DAOUMG010000161.1:0-2693 GCA_034411935.1 Dehalococcoidaceae bacterium | reverse complement strand
GCAAATTCAGGATAATCACTCGGCGCTTGTCCACAGAGCCCAATATGGCGGTGGTTTCTTCTGGCTCCCTGGATAGCCATGGAAATCATCTTCATCACTCCAGGGTCTCGTTCATCAAAATCGTGGGCCACCAGTGCTGAGTCACGGTCGACCCCCAACACCAGTTGGGTCAGGTCATTGGACCCGATGGAAAAGCCATCAAATAGCTTGCTGAATTCATCAACCAGGATGACATTATTCGGAATTTCGCACATGATATAGACCTGAAGCCCGTTTTCTCCGCGTTTCAGGCCATTCTTTGCCATCTCAGCCAGAACCCTTTCACTCTCATCCAACCGCCGGCAAAAGGGTATCATTATGATGAGGTTGTTTAATCCCATTTCTTCTCTAACCCGTTTCATAGCCCTGCACTCTAGCGCAAAGCCTTCCCTGTACCGTTCATTATAGTACCGAGAGGCACCACGAAAACCTAGCATGGGATTCTCTTCCACCGGTTCGAAGTAGCGTCCCCCAATGAGATGGGCATATTCATTGGTTTTGAAGTCACTCATGCGTACGATAACAGGTTTTGGATAGAAAGCTGCTGCGATGGTCCCGACACCGTGGGCCAGTTTTTCCACAAAGTAGTCCTTTTTATCTTGATAGCCGAAAGTGAGGTCGTCTAGTTGTTTTCGTTCTGCCTCATCTGTGACCTTTTCAGGATGGACCAGAGCCATAGGATGAACCTTTATATAGCTGTTTACAATAAACTCCATACGTGCCAAGCCCACACCATCACTAGGGATCTTGGAGAGGGAAAAGGCTTGTTCGGGATTACCGAGGTTCATCATAATTTCTGTTTTTGGTCGCCGCAGCTCTTTGAGGCTGAGTCTTTCCACATGAAACGGGAGAATACCCTCATATACAATACCTTGATCGCCTTCGGCACAGCTTACTGTCACTTCCTGTCCCGTATGGATTTTTTCTGTAGCATCGCCAGCGCCGACCACCGCCGGGATACCGAGCTCGCGGCTGACAATGGCCGCATGGCAGGTTCTACCACCCCTGTTGCTTATAATAGCAGCTGCCGTTTTCATTACGGGTTCCCAGTCCGGGTTAGTACTGTCTGATACGAGTATCTCCCCAGGTTCAAACAAAGAAAGATGAGCTGCGTCGGGGATCATGCGGGCTTTGCCGCTAGCAATCTTCTCACCCACACCTTTACCTGTCACAAGCACAGAGCCTTTCTTATCCAGGTAATATGTCTCCAGGATATCAAGGGCTTTCTGTGACTCAACCGTCTCCGGTCGAGCCTGAACTATAAATAGGTCGCCGCTTATCCCGTCTTTTGCCCATTCAATATCCATTGGTCGGGCATCCCCAGTTTTTCCTGAATAGTGGTCTTCTATCTTAAGCGCATAGCCGGCCAGTGTCAGGATCTCATCATCAGTAATACAGAACCGTCTACGGTCCGCTTCTGGGACTGCCACGTTTCGCGTTAGAACTTTTGAGTCACTTATACCGTAAATCATTTTGATGGACTTACCGCCAAGGTTCTTTCTGATTATAGCCCTGCAGCCTTCTCTGTAAGTCGGTTTGAAAACATAGTACTCATCAGGGCTGACAGCTACCTGGACAATATTTTCTCCCAAGCCATAAGATGCAGTAATGAAAACAACGTCACTGAACCCCGTCTCCGTATCAATAGTAAACATCACGCCGCTGGTGGCTAGGTCAGAACGTACCATCTTCATAATACCTATAGAAAGGGCTACCTCGAAATGGTCGAAGTTGTTATCAATACGATAGGATATTGCCCGGTTTGTAAAGAGCGATGCGAAGCATTTGCTGCAGGCCTCTCTTAAGGCGGGATATCCACTGATATTAAGATAAGTCTCCTGCTGACCGGCGAATGAGGCCGTGGGGAGGTCTTCTGCCGTGGCTGAACTGCGTACTGCAACATCTGTGTCTGGACCATATTCCTCGCAAAGCCTGTCATAGGCAGTCCTTATTTCAGTCCAGAGGTCATCAGGAATGCCAGCACCCAAAATCAAATCGCGAGCTCTTTTCCCTCGTTTCATAAGATCAGCCAGGTCAGTCTTATCAAGATCCACCATGGCATCCTTGAGCTCGTCAAGAATTCCGGCTGATTCTATTACATACCAGTATGCTTCGGCAGTTACCGCAAACCCATTCGGAATTTTGACTCCCTGGCTTGCAAGCTCACGGTGCATCTCTCCCAGAGAGGCATTCTTGCCGCCAACAATGGGGACATCTTCAATCTTGATCTCTTCAAACCAGCGGATATATTTAGCATCTCGTATCATATAAGTTCTCCCTTCTGTTGTCTGCCTAAGGGCTAATTATGATATTGTTCTCAACTTCGGATACACCTGGTGCGGCCCAGGCCGTCCACTGAGCTTCTGCTCTCTCTGCCCAGTTGCACACACTGCCCGAGAGAATCACCCAGCCACCGCGAGTTTCTACTGTCACTCGCCTGGAATCAAGCAAGGCATTACGCCGAAATGCGCTTTCAATTTTGCCCTTTACATCCAGCGGTTTAACCGGCGGCTTGATCTTAATCTGGTTATTGAACAATACTACTCCCATGAGGTAGCGCACGGCCTCCTCGGCAGCGAATTTTTGATACCCCCAGTCCACCTCGCCAGTCAGAGTAACCAGCCCGTCCTGTACCTTCACTTTGACGCGTTCAT
>DAOUMG010000160.1:0-11541 GCA_034411935.1 Dehalococcoidaceae bacterium | reverse complement strand
TGGAAGACAGGTTAAGCGGTTTACCCAGCCGTGGAGATAACTTAGCACTTCTGGCAACCATAGCGTTCAGCTTGGCTTCATCGAGCACTTTTATGCGCTGCTTTTCGGCTATCTCGTTGTTCTCAGGATTGAGATCGGGAATAGCAACGATAACCTTTTCGCTGATGCCGGCATCGTAGGTTTTATTAGCAAAATCAAAAATGGTACTCGTTTGTATATTATTATCGCTGCCATCCAGGAAACAGATAGCTATGGTACGAAGAGTTAAGCCATCGTCTCTCTGCGCTAGCATGTCAAAGGTGTGGTTAATGCCGGATTTACCAAGGATATTAAACCTGTAATTAATTTTATAACCCTGGCTTTCAAGGTAAGATGCTATCTGCTCTTCGGCGTTAAGCCTGGCCTTAGAAAGCTTAATCTTAACTGATTGCATTTCTTTCTCTTTCATATTTAATATGCCACAAGTGTAAGCTGACGTTTAACATAAGTCAATAGTTACATTTACATATAAGACTTTACTCAATATATATAAAATAGTTCATATTATTAAAGCTATTTTATTATGATTCTTAACTACTTCCTTATTTTATTTATCTACCGGTTCAACGGATATCCAACCGTGGCGTAACGCCAGTACTACGGCATGGGCTCTATCGTTAGCGTTAAGCTTGCGCAGGATGGCGCTGACATGGTTCTTAATAGTTTGCTCGCTGATATTAAGGATATTAGCTATCCGTTTATTGGTATTGCCGTCAGCAATGTAGTTGAGTATCTGCGTTTCGCGTTGCGTTAGGGGAGCTACTACCTTTTCAATATCACCACCGAGACCGGGAATATCCTGGAACTCACGTAGGACATGCCTGGCTAGGGAAGGCCTGTTGAAAACAATTTCGTTAATCGGATACTCTCCACGCGAAGCACGTCTTATGGTATCCAGTAGTTCGTCAGCTGACGAATTCTTCTTTAGGCAGGCAACAGCGGAGTTTCTGATTACTTCAAATAGCTCCTCATCATTTGGGTCAGGGCTCAACATTATAACCTTTGTATTGGGAAAATTACGGGCAATTTTACGGCCCAATTCGAGGCCGCTATGGGTAGCTAGATCTGAACCTAGCAGGGTAACTTCGGGGAGATTAGCCTCTATAGCACCCAGTGGGTTATGGTTAGGATCGCAGTCTATTACCTCCAGATCTACTTGCTGGGATAACGCCTGACGTACTCCTGCCCTGAAAAAGGGCTGTTCATCAATTATCATTACCTTGGTCTTAACTACCATTGTTCCTCCCGATTAGTTTAACTTAGCCGGTTTGGCCAGTAAAGCTACTACTCCACTTTTTCTAAGACTAAGAAATTTTCTATATCTGTCTTTTTAAAGCGGCGGTCGCCCCTTGAACCGATGCGATATGATTTTAAAAGTCCCTGGTTGCTCCACCTTCTTACAGTGTTGATGTGTACATTAAGCAGGTGCGCTACTTCGCTTATAGTCAGCATTGCGCTATTATTACTATTGTGGTGCGCCATATCGTATATCCTTTCTTTAGCTATCCAAAGCTTACTATATAATACTATAACTCTTTAGAGTTTGTAAGCCAATCCCCTAAACGTACTTTTTTTCTAGGTAAATAGTCATAGGTAGATAGTCCTGTGCCAAAGCAGTTATTAAGCGCTTAGATTAATACAAGTTGGTAATAGGGGAATAGAAAATCAACAAGTTAAATGAATGATTGACATAGCTTTAGACTGTATCTATACTACAAATTAAAATATGCTATACGGAGCGGTTTCCTGGGGTTGTTCCTATTTGATGGAAGCGGAGGTAATAAGGAATGGGTAGCGAGCCAAACAAGGAAGCCAGAGAAGCAAAAGATAATTTAAAGAAAGAAATCGAAGCGGCTCAAAGGGCAAGAAAAGAAGCGGAAGTAAAATCCAGGCGTGATGCCGGGAACGCTGAAGAGTTAGCTCAAAAGGAAGCGAAAGAGAGAGAAAGACTGGAAGCTAAAGAAGCAGAAGAAACCAAAAAGGAAGCCGAAGCAGCTAAAAAAGCTAATAAAGAAGCTGAAAAAGCCAAGTATGAAGCTGACCGGAAGGCAAAGGAACAGGCTAAAAGAGAACAAGAATTAGCTAAGATAGAAGCTAAAGAGAGAGAAAAGAGAGAAGCCAGAGAAGTCGAGAAAGCCAGAAAAGAAGCCCAGAAAAAAGCCAGGTCAGAACCAAAGGCCGGGAAAGAAGCGATAAAGCAAGCAAGAGAAGAGACTAAAGTAGCCGATGGTTTGTATAAAGGTTTAGTTAAGCTATTGGTAACACCGCCGGTAGATTATAAACGGCTTAGAGAAGCGCAAGAGCAAATAGGCAATTCTAAAAAGCTATCGCTACTTATGGTTAGCGGCTCGGTAGATGAAGGAACCTCTATTTACCTATCAGTAAAAGAGCCAATTCCACTGGCGGAAGTACTCAAAGCTATGCCGGCTATAGAAGAAGTATTTGAAGAAAAGAAGCAGTTCTGGATAAAGTTAAGAGCAGACTAAAAGCCGATTATCCAAATTTGTTCATCAGGCTAAAGACTTAGTTTTGTAAAAGTTTATAATGCCCCCCACGGAATTCCTGCCAGATAAATCATCATAAAAAAATGGGTTTGTTTGTCCCTATAGTGAGATGTATAATTGACGATGCTTTTAACTGAGGCAATTAAAAATGTCCTGGTTTCGTAGCTTTGCTCGTTTTATAGTCGGCATGCTGGTAGGGATATTTTTCCGGTGCCGGGTAATTGGAAGGCAGAACATAGTAAGCAAAGGTCCGATTATAGTCGTAGCTAACCATCCTAGTCTGTTAGATCCGCCACTGGTGGGAACTATCCTTAGGCGTGAAGCTATCTTTATAGCTAAGGATGGATTATTCAAATCGCGTTTTAATAGCTGGCTTCTCAAAGCGCTGGGGGCTTTTCCAGTAAATCGCAGCCAGCTGAGCAGAGAAGCTTTGAAAAAGGCTGTGGAAGCGCTGAATAGCAACAAGGTGCTGGTCGTCTTTCCTGAGGGAGGTAGGAGTTCAAAGGGGCAGATGAAGGAAGCATTGCCCGGCGCCGCTATGCTGGCTTCAAGATACGGCGTACCTGTTTTACCGGTAGGCGTAGTCGGTACCGAGAAGGTAACAGGCTTCACCGGTTTCATAAGACGCCATAGAATAAGTGTTATTATAGGTGAACCGTTTTACCTGCCGACCGGTAAGGATAAGACAGACAGAGAACAATTGCTCGGGCTTACCAATATGGTTATGAGGCGCATCGCAGCACTTCTACCCGAGCAGTATCATGGCTACTATGCCGAAAGGGGACAGCCGGTTGGTACTACGAATTGAAAAATCAAATACCATAGGATTCTGCTTCGGCGTCAGGCGGGCGGTAGATATTCTGGAAAAGGTAGCCAGGCAACGCGGAGAGATAGAAACGCTGGGCGACCTGGTGCACAACCGGCAGGTGCTTGAGCGCCTGGCCAGCCTGGGAGTAAAAGTGGTCGGCAGCCCGGCTGAGGTTAAGGGAGATACGGTAGTCATCAGCTCGCACGGTGTAGGACCTGAAATACTTAAAGAGTTCGAGGATAGAAGTATTAAAATAGTCGATACTACCTGTTCTTTCGTCAAGCGTGCACAGACGACTGCACGCAAGCTGTCAGATTCGGGTTTCTATACCATTGTCTATGGAGACGAAGGCCATGCCGAGGTAAGGGGGATTCTGGGATGGGCGGGGGGTCGTGGTCTGGCCACGCTTGATGAATCTGTTATTAGTGAGATGGATGAGCTGCCCCGCCGTATAGGTATCCTTTCCCAGACGACGCAGAAGCCGAATAACTTTAACGATTTTACAAAGGCGGTCATAGACGCCGCCCTGGTAAAAGACTCCGAGCTGCGTATCATAGATACCATCTGCCACGATATCAGGCAGCGCCAGGCGGATGCCCTTGAGCTGGCCGGGCGGGTAGATACCGTGATTATAATCGGCGGACATAAAAGCGCCAACACCAAGCACCTGGTAGAGCTATGCTCTACGGTTACGGATACCTTTCAGGTTGAGTCGGCGGCTGAGATTGAGCCCTCGTGGCTTAAAGGAAAAAAGAGCGTAGGTATCGCCGCCGGTGCCTCGACCGATAATAGCGCTATCAACGAGGTACTTGAGCGGCTTAACCATATAACCTAAAATCCCGCTTCTTTTAATAAAAGGCATAAGGCCTTAATTTCTTGTTGCCCGCCTGCCCCCTGTGCTAGAATTCCAAAAGCAATCTGGAGGTATTGATGAAACGACGCGTATTCTCTGGCGCCCGGCCTACCGGGCGGCAACATCTAGGCAACTACCTGGGAGCTATACAGAACTATGTCGCCCTTCAGGACGAGTACCGCTGTGTCTACTGCATCGTAGATATCCATGCCCTGACCACCATAGAAGACACCGGTAAAATCAAGCAAAATACAAAAGAGATGCTGCTGGACTGGCTGGCGGCCGGCTTGGACCCCCAAAAGAGCATACTTTTCGTCCAGTCCCATGTCCCGGAGGTGATGGAGCTTCATACTTTACTGAGCATGGTCACTCCTCTGGGCTGGCTTTTAAGGGTGCCCACCTTCAAAGAAAAAGTAAAACTACAACCACATAATGTCAACTACGGTCTGGTGGGCTACCCGGTGCTAATGACGGCTGATATCGTACTCTATAAAGCAGATGTAGTGCCGGTAGGCGAAGACCAGCTGCCACACCTGGAGATTGCCCGCGAGATAGCCCGCCGTTTTAACAACCTCTTCGGCGATACTTTCCCGGAGCCGCAGGCTAAGCTGACCTGCTTCCCGATGGTTATCGGCCTTGACGGTAAGGATAAAATGTCCAAACAGCTGGGTAACCATATTGAGCTGGCGCTTACCCCCGAAGAGACGGCTAAAAAGGTGATGAAGGCGGTAACCGACCCTGCTAGACAGTTACGAAAAGACCTGGGGCACCCCGAAGTGTGTAATGTTTATAGCCTGCAGAAGTATTTCAATTCGCTACAGGCAGAAGATATCGCCGAAAAGTGCCGCAGCGCCCAGATAGGCTGCGTTGAGTGTAAGAAGATACTGGCAGAGGCCATAAATGAAGCGCTGGCGCCCTTTAGAGAAAGACGGGCGGAGATTGAAGCCAGAAAGGGCTATATTGAAGAGGTCATTGTGGACGGCGCCAAGAGAGCCAGGGAAATCGCCTCGCAGACTATGGTTGAAGTTAGAGAAAAGATGGGACTGGCGTAGCTAGTCTGTTTTATACTTATCCACGAAGCGTCTCATCCTGTTGAGCGCTTCTTCTATTTCAGCCATTGAAGTAGCATAGCAACAGCGGACATAACCCTCGCCGCAGTTGCCGAAGGCGTTACCGGGCACCACGGCTACTTTCTCTTCCAGTAAAAGCTTCTCGGCGAATTGCTCTGAAGAAAGACCGGTGCTTTTTATTGAAGGAAAGGCGTAGAAGGCGCCCTTGGGCTCAAAGCAGTCCAGCCCGATTTCTCGCAGGCCGCCCACCATAACCATCCTGCGGCGGTTATAGTCTTCTGTCATTTCGGCAATATCATTCTCGCCACTCTTCAAGGCTTCTATAGCGGCTACCTGCCCCATTGTCGGGGCGCTCATTATTGTGTACTGGTGTATCTTGGTCATGGCGGCGATAATCTCTTCTGTTGATGCGGCGTAACCGACGCGCCAGCCGGTCATGGCATAAGCCTTGGAGAAGCCGCCTATCAAAACAGTGTTATCCTTCATACCGGGCAGGGAAGCCATACAGGTATGTTCCACCCCGTAGACCAGCCTAGCGTAGATTTCATCGGAGATAACCAGCAGATTATTCTTAAGGGCGAGCTCGGCTATCTGTTTAAGTTTATGGTGGGGCATCACCGCACCGGTGGGATTGGCGGGATAACCTAAAACAATAGCCTTGGTTTTTTTGTTTATTCTTGTTTCCATATCGGCGGCATTTAATTCAAATCCGTCTTTCTGGTAGGTGGGTACAGGTACCGGGATACCGCCGGCCAGAGTGACGCAGGCGTCGTAGGCGACATAGCAGGGGTCGGGCAATATAGCTTCGTCACCGGGGTCTATGACGGCTCGGGTAGCAAGGTCGAAGGCTTCGCTGGCGCCGATGGTGATTAAAATCTGGCTTTGCGGGTCGTAGTCCAGGCCGTAGTTTTCCTTAAGGTAGCAGGCAACTTCCAGGCGTAGCTCAGGCATGCCAAGGTTGGAGGTGTACATGGTGTAGCCCTTCTCCAGGGAGTAGATGGCAGATTCGCGGATATGCCAGGGCGTGGCATAGTCAGGCTCACCGACGCCCAGCGAGATGGCGTCCTCCATTGAATTGAGGATATCGAAAAACTTGCGTATCCCCGAGGGCGATATCTTATGAACCCGCTGAGATAATATGCGGGATGCTGCTCCTTGTCTGGTTTCTGGATTACCGGACATACACTACCCTCAAGTAGAAGAGTTTATAATATTACAGGTTGCCGCTTGGTGCTGTCGCCGCCTTCAAGCACATCGCCGTCCTCTTTATAGCGTTTGAGCAGGAAGTAGGTGGCGGTGCCCTGGACTCCTTCTATGGGAGCCAGCTTCTGGGAGACGAAATCGGATATCTGGTGCATGTTTTTACCGGCTACCAGTACCACCAGGTCGTAGGCGCCGGAGACCAGATAGACCGAGCGGGCTTCGGGAAAGCGGAAGATGCGCTCGGCGATGGCGTCGAAGCCGACATCGCGCTGCGGTATTATCTTGACCTCTATAAGCGCCCTTACCTGCTCGTCGGCTACCTTATCCCAGTTGACTACCGTCTTATATTTAAGGATGGTGCGGTCGTCTTCGGCTTTTTTAATTGTCTTTTTAATTTCGTCAGGTGAGAAACCGGTCATCTTGGCTATCTGTTCGGGCGTGGTGCGTGCGTCGCTTTCCAGTATCTTTAGAACTTCTTTTAGCATATTCCTGCTCCCCGGCAAGGGCGGTTAAGGTTTGACCTGAGCCACCTGCCATTTGTCTTGTGCTTCATTATAGCAGAGTTTAAAAGTTTTGTTATCCTCTGTTTTAACTTGAAAGCGCTTTCCCTCCGGAGACTGCCATTCTTTTATGATTTCGGTAACTTTATAGTCTTTATCCTCAAAGGTAAAAGAAACCGGCCTCTGGGCGTAAGTATGGCCGGAGTAGCAACTTACTCTTATCTTAACCCACCCCACCCCCTTTTATGGTGTAACCCTCCCCCTGTGTCCCCCTCCCTTTGGTAAGGGAGGGGGAATTGGTTAAAAAGAGGGGCTTCGCCCCTCTAGGATTGCCGTTTCATTTTGTAACTTCAAAGTGTTTTTTACCCGCTTTACTATGGAATCGAGATGATCAATATCATCAGGCTTAAAATAATCGGTGAAATATCCTTTACCATTGGAATATTTCTGCATATTCTGTATGTCAGATAGCTCGATAGGCACTGGATATCGGCTTTTCCACTTTGATTGCCTGGAGAGTCTAATAAGAACGTCTTCTTCAATAATACCAAATACTATATTAGCATCTTTGGATAGTTTTATAAGGTCGTGCTTATTAATTAAACTAGGTAACCTACCATTTTGAAAAAACTGACTGCGGATTTCGTTACTTTGGTTTCGAATTATTAAAGCCTTAAATAAATCCTCAAGGGCGTATGAAACGAGAATGAAATATGGACCATGTAAATCTGGTGGAGGAATATACGGGGGTTTTCCTCCTTTGTTGTACCTCCCTTCTTTAGTGTTGGTTTGGACGACATTCCAAAATTCTCGTAGTTGCGGTTCTAGTGTTTTTGATGCTTCAAGCAATTTATCAGCTTTATCCATCCAAAGACGTGGATCAAGCAGACCTTCTAAGTAAAGAGAAATAAATTGCGGATATTGTAATAGAAGATTCTTCTTAACCATCAAATATTAGATCACTCGTGTTATTAAAATCTTATACCCCCGGCGTCTGTTTGTGCCACTCCGTTGCCTGCTGGTAGGCGTCGGCTATTTTTAGAATGGTTTGCTCGTCAAAGGGTTTGCCTATAATCTGTAGCCCTACGGGTAGTCCTTCCGAGAACCCGCAGGGTAGTGAGATTGCCGGTACTCCTGCTATATTTATCGGTATGGTGCAGATATCGGAGAGGTACATAGAAAGTGGGTCGTTCACCTTTTCGCCTATCTTGAAGGCGGTGGTGGGCGAGGTGGGAGTTACCAGCGCGTCGTACTTCTTGAAAGCCTGGTCAAACTCCTGCCTGATGAGTGTGCGTACCTTCTGCGCTTTCAGGTACCAGGCGTCGTAATAGCCGGCGGAGAGGGCGTAGGTGCCTATCATAATACGCCTCTTGACCTCGGGCCCGAAGCCGTACTGGCGGGTCTTCTCCATTGCTTCCCACATGGAGTCGGTATCGGCATAGGAATAGCCGTACTTAACGCCGTCGTAGCGAGCCAGGTTAGCGGAGGCTTCCGATGGGGCGATGATATAATAAACCGCCAGGGCGTAGGGGGTGCTGGGCAGGGAAACATCGGTATCTATTATGGCGCCAAGCTCTTCCAGTTTGGATAAGGCAGTTTTGATGTTACCGGTTACTTCCGGATGAATCCCTTCGGCGAAGTATTCTTTAGGCACTCCGAGGCGCATACCCTTAATATCGCCGTTTAAGCATGCTGTAAAATCGGGCGGTTCCTGGGTGCTTGAGGTTGAGTCTCTATCGTCATAGCCGGAAATAGCATTAAGAACCAGGGCGCAATCATAGGCTGAAAGCGCCAGCGGACCTATCTGGTCGAGCGAGCTGGCAAAAGCTACCAGCCCGTAGCGGCTTACCCTCCCGTAAGTAGGTTTTAAGCCGGTAACACCGCAGAAGCTGGCGGGCTGGCGGATACTGCCGCCGGTATCCGAACCCAGGGCATAGATTGCCTCGCCCGAGGCGACGCCGGCCGCCGAGCCGCCGCTTGAGCCGCCGGGGACGCGGTCTAAGTCCCAGGGATTGCGGGTAACGAAAAAGGCGGAGTTCTCGGTGGAAGAGCCCATGGCGAACTCGTCCATATTAGACTTGCCCAGCATAACGGCGCCTAACCCGTTCAGCTTTTCTATGACGGTAGCGTCGTAGGGAGGTATGAAATTCTCAAGCATTTTTGAAGAGCAGGTGGTCATTACGCCTCTGGTACAGATTACATCTTTTATAAATGCAGGAATGCCTGTCAAGGGATTTACGCCGTCTCCGCCTGCTAGAAGCTTATCTGCTTTGGCAGCCTGCTTTAACGCTTGCTCTTCTGTCCTGGTTACCAGCGCCTTGATTTCAGGCTCAAGTTTATCTAAGCGCTCCAAGTAACTTTTAGTAAGCTCTACCGAGGATAGCTCCTTTTCTTTAAGTAGCGTACTAGCTTTTCTTATGGTTAGCCTTTTACCGTTAATAATCAACCTATTCCTCGTCTATTCCAGCACCGCACGTACTCTGATAAAATCCCCGTCTTTTTTAGGTGCGTTGGCAAGCACATCGCTCTGGGGCATTGATTTTACCCTTTTGTCGTCTTTCGTCACGCTTACGGCAGAGAAAGCGCCGGTGGTAGGCGGTACGCCCTCGGTATTTACCTGCTTAAGTACGGTGAAGTGCTCAAGTATCTGTGAAAGCTGTTTGCTTAAGGATTTAACTTCTTCTTCACTCAAACCTAATCGTGCCAGACGGGCGATATGTAGTACTTCTTCACGGCTTAACTTCATACTCTTGTCCTTTTCTAAATGGTGTTAAATTATAGCACCCGTATTTCTTTACGGGCAACAGGGCTTGGGACTCCTGATATAATAAATACCTAGAGATGTCTATAAGGCTTATCTGGGCGATAATTTCTACCGCTATAGAAGAAGCGGCTATACTGGCGATAATGCTTATCGGCCTGCCGGAGCTGGATATAGAGCCTCCCTTGTGGTTGGTGATACTGGTAATGGTAGTCTGGCTGGCGCAGGCAATATTTATCTATCATATGGGTAGCCGTGCCCTGGGTAAAAAGAAACTGGTTGGACTGGACGATATGGTCGGCGCCAGAGGTGTTGCCGATGGTGCCATCGATCCTGATGGGCTGGTGAATGTAAAAGGCGAGCTGTGGACGGCGCGCTCAGCAGGCGGCAGGATAGAGGATGGCGAGGAAGTAGTGGTGGTAGAAAGAAACAGAATGAGGCTTACCGTAGAGCGTAATAATAAAGGCTAGGTTTCTTTGTTGGCCTGTCATTAAAGGTGTTATAATACATATTTCAAACTGCATGAGAGGTATCTAAAAATAGAAGTAATTCCGGCGGTAGATATAAGAGGCGGCAGGTGCGTCCGTCTATATAAGGGCGATTTCAGCCAGGAAACGGTCTTTTCCGACGACCCGGTGAGCGTCGCCTTAAAGTGGCAGGCACTGGGTGCCCCCAGACTGCATATCGTGGATTTAGACGGTGCCAGAAGCGGCCAGCTGGCTAACTACGAGGTTATTAAAAACATAGCGCAGGCTGTCTCGGTGCCGGTTCAGGTGGGGGGTGGCATCCGCCAGTTATCAATGGTAGAGAAACTGCTCAAAAGCGAGGTCGACCGCGTTATATTAGGCACTTCTGCCGTGGAGAATCCTGAGATGGTGGTAGAGGCAGTTAAGAGATTCGGGACTTCTATCGCCGTGGGTATAGACGCACGCGACGGCTACATATCTACCCGTGGCTGGCGGCAGGATACCGCACACAAAGCGCTTGATTTCGCCCAGTCAATTATAAAATTAGGAGTGAAAAGACTCATTTATACGGATATAAATAGAGACGGCACTTTAACGGAACCCAATTTCAGCGCCATATTTGAGCTGATAGATTCGGTAAGGGTGCCAGTTGTTGCCTCGGGCGGTATTTCGGTGCTGAACCACCTGAAGATACTTAAGCGTCTCGGCGCCGAGGGGGCTATCATAGGCAAGGCGCTCTATACACAGGATATAAACCTGAAACAGGCGGTTGAACAGTTAAGCTAAAGAAGCGGAGGTTAGATTTGAAGAAGGGACTTAAACTGGATGACAGGGGGCTGATTCCAGCCATCATCCAGGATGCTGAAAGCGGCGATATCTTGATGCTGGGCTATATGAATAAAGAATCTATCGGGCTTACTTTGAAAAGCGGTGAAGCCTGGTTTTACAGCCGTAGCCGTCAGGAGCTATGGCATAAGGGTGCTACCTCGGGCAACAGGCTGATTGTCAAGGAAATTTTAAAAGACTGCGATAGCGATACCATTCTGGTAAAGGCAGAGCCGATGGGTCCTACCTGCCATACCGGCAATCGCAGCTGTTTCTTTCAAGAGCTAACCGAGGAAGATATATCCGATTCGTTAGCTTGAGATTCCTCAAGTTCTGCTTTACCCCGGTCGATAGCCAGCGCTTTTTCAAGGGCGATTATAGCCACCTCAATCTGGCTTTCATCACCCTTGTCATAGTAGTTGATCCTGAACACCCCGTCCTGGGGCAGGCGCTTCTCGGAGATGTCCAGGTTGGAGACGATCTTGATGCGGGAGATGAGGGAGCCTGCCTT
>DAOUMG010000159.1:0-10028 GCA_034411935.1 Dehalococcoidaceae bacterium | reverse complement strand
AAAAAGGTGCGGGATAAACTAAAGGAAGTCGCCCACGAAAAGGACAGTAAGAAGGTTGAGAATGAACGCAGATAATCTTCATACTATGAATGATAGCACAAGTTCAACCCTTTGTCAAGTATATAATTGCCAATTGAATAATATATACGGTGGTCAGCTGTTGAATACCGTCAGATTTATGAAATAGTCTTTAGCCGATAAAGTTACCCCGGACAAAGGGTATGGCTCTATCACAAACGACAATCTATAGTCCTCAAAAGTACCACTCTCATAATCATTAGAAAGGCCCGGTTGCGTCAGAATAACCTCATAGTGAGAACCCCGGTAGTTCATATCCAGGCGGCAGCGGACTCTACCCTCCCAGACACAGACAACATCGGAAGGGCAGCGGCTATCTTCAAGTATCTCGGCGAAGGTAATTTCAAGCCGTTCGCCTTTAATCTCAACCGTATTGCCAAAGAACAGGTAAAACTGCTGACCGAGCTCGGCCTTAATATCTATCCTGCTGCCACAACCAGCAAGCGTCATAATTAAAGCAACCGATACCAAAACGAAAAACGTGGCATTTCTTATTGTTTTCATTAACCCGACCTGCTCATTATTCTACCATTTTTTAAAAGCCTTTAAGAGCGCCCTCTTTTTGGAATCCTTTATAGCTTCTTTCGGGGCGCCGCAGACGGTGGCAGTTACCCCGCTTGAGTACCGGTCGCAATCCGGCACGCAATCCGTAGCCTGGAACCGGTAGGGATGAGAAAGCCGCTTAAGAATTTCCTTAGGACCGAAACCAGAAACGATGGTAAAGTTTATCTGTCGCGCCAGCTTTACCATTCGGTCTAAGCGCCAGCGGGGCGCTCGGTCATAGGGAAATGGCTTATTGGCAATGCCGGTTTGACTAGCGGTGGGCATCGGGCTACCTTAGCCGCTGCTGCAGCCGGAGCAGCTAGAAGCGCTACAACTGGTACAAGAGCTACCGCCGGCGGTAGCTGCTACTTTTGCTCCGCCAGCACCCTCAATTTTGACGCGGCCGACAAAGGCGGTGATGGTCCGCTTTGACTGAGTCTGGCATTCGGGGCATTCAGCATCCTCGTCCGACTTGCTTATAGAACGTAGTAGCTCGAATTTGGATTTACATTCGGGACAGAAATACTCATATATAGGCATTAATAACTCCCGGTCATTATTTTATTCCGCCAATCATGAAAAGTCAAACTGGTCGGTATCATCTAGCCCTATAACCTGTAGCTAGTGATTTAGCATGGACGGCGGCTAGAAAACCTCGTACTAAAACTATTCTACTTCTACTTTTGTCTTTTTAGAGCCTTTGGCTGCCTTAGGTTTAGCGCACTCCTCCGCTTTGGCAACGGCGGTATCTATCAAACCGCGAATAGCCAGCAGCATTTCTTTTCTGGCTGTCCAGAAGTGCTCTCTAATATCCTCGGGCACCATCTTTTTCATATCCGGCGATTTTATTCGAAACACCAGTTCCTCCCCCGGAAAGTACTGCAGTTCAAATAGACTATCGCTCATGTTACGCCTCCCTACTTCCTGTCTTTAGCCTTGGTTTTAGTATTTCTATTATCTTTGAACGTTATTTTAAGCGTGGTATCCTCAAACCTTGCTCCGTCTATATCCAGGCCACGCAGAACCCGGGGCAGTATTATGTTGCGCCGGTAGCTGGCTACCTGAACATCAAGCTCATCCCTGTTATGCTTAAGCGAGATTTTCTCCTTGCTGGTGAACGGCAGGTTAAGCGACATAACATAGTTACCGTTCTCCTTATCAATCTCCTGAACACGCCCCCGGTAGAATACCTCGGTAGGGTCTTTCTGACCATAGATAGCCTTAGCCATCTGCTTAAGCATCGGGACACCTACCACCTCCTGGTCCATTAGCGTCATATTCAGGATGGGTAACGGAGAGAAGCCCTCTTTAATCATCTGGCGGTACTTCTTCTGGCTCTCCTTCCAGGATTTGAAATAATTATCGGAAACCTTTTCGGGAATGATGCGGTTACAGACGATAGCATCCGTATAATAACCGAACAGATTCAGGTAAGTAAGAGTGCGCTGTGCCTCTTTAATGACCATCTTTTCAGGATTGACTACCAGGCGTATAGAAGATTTACTAACATCTGTAAGCAAGCTATGTATCCTGTGCAGCTCATCAAAAAGTTCTGAAATAGCATCGAAGACACCTTTGGTAGGCAGGGGCATATCGGTTATGGCGCCGACTACCGGCCTGATGGCACCGGCTACCCGGCGCTGGATAGGGAATATGCGCGTCATCCACCACTGGAGCATATCGGGAAAGCTTAGAAGTCTCAGCGTTTCACCTGTAGGAGCGCAGTCTATAATAACTACATCGTACTTGCCTTCGCCCTGATAGCGGGCTATATAAAGCAAGTTAGCCAGTTCCTCCATACCGGGGATAACGGCTACTTCATCGGCGACGATACCATCCATCCCCCGCCAGGCAAGCAGCGCCGACATATATCTGCTGATGGTTCCCCAGTAAGACTCCATCGTTTGATGTATCTCGGTCTCCTGGCCCCAGAGGTTATCGGCTATTTGTACGGGCTCGTTGCCCAGCTGGATATCAAACGAATCCGAGAGGCTATGGGCGGCATCGGTACTTAAGATAATGGTTCGGTAACCCATCTCCGCCGAACGCAGTGCCGTAGCCGCGGCTACGCTGGTCTTGCCGACGCCTCCCTTACCTGTAAAAAGAATAACTCTCATCAATCACGCCTTAGGAAAAAGACACTCGTTGACAGTGGTATATGGTATAATTATAATTTATCCGCAGCCCGACTTCAATCTTGAAACCTCCGAAACACTCACTGTGGCTGCTGGTTTCGTGCCGAAGTGGCGGAATGGCAGACGCGCTACGTTCAGGGCGTAGTGTCCTTAAGGGCGTGTGAGTTCAAATCTCACCTTCGGCACCATAATATAGGCGCTTGTAGCTCAGTTGGATAGAGCGCAGCCCTGCGGAGGCTGAGGCCGTGGGTTCGAGCCCCGCCAAGCGCGCCATAAAAGGGGCGGTTAGCTCAGTTGGTTAGAGCACCTGCTTTACACGCAGGGGGTCATAGGTTCAAGTCCTATACCGCCCACCATACTGTACAATAGGCAGAACTCCTATCTTCTGCTCCAACAGACCATTCAGTGGCATTTCGTAAGTCAGGGTCGCTTCATCCCCAATGACGTTAATTTTCTGAACAAAGCTTCGGATAAAAGCTTTCTTTTCTGTTAATTCACTTACCGTGAGTAATTTGCGCAGGTCGTTAACATATTGACTCAATATTTCAGGACTGGCCAATTCGATATGCCGATCAGATAGTTGTTGCTCTACTTGAAGCTTCCGTTCATTTAGTTTCTCATGCCTGGTCCGTAATTCACGTATTCTCGGAGCTAAATCCGCCATAGGAATGCTCCCAGTTTCAACAGCATCGTACAGTCTTTCTAAACGATGATTAACTTCGATCATTTCATCAAGTACGGCGTTTAGTTCTTCGCGATACTGCATAGAATTCTCATCCATCTCCTGGTTGACCACTTCAGCGAGATGCGTCAGGTTTTCTTCCGTCAGGATGTTGTCCTTAAGTGTCTGAATAACCTTCTGTTCAAATACACGACTATTATGATAGTGAGCCGGACATGTGCCCGCTCCTTTCTTATTCAAAGTACCACAAATGTAATAGGCAAATTTACCACTCTTCGCAACCTGTCCAGTGAGCGCTTTTCCACAATGTCCGCAAAAGGTAATTCCACTCAAAAGAAAGGGGCTGGAAGCCCGTTTAGGATGAATACTTTTGAATGTTCGGCTTTTTATCAATTCTTGTACCTGCTCAAAGACAGCTTTGCTGATGATAGCCGGACAGGCATTTTCGACTTTTATCGGATCCAATCCCCGTTTGCTATTTCGTCCATAAACCAGTGTCCCCGTGTAAGCTTCATTTTTAAGGATGATGCGTAATCCAGTTTTACCCCATCCTTTCCCTTTCGGAGAAGCGATTCCTTTTTGATTTAACTCTTTAGTTATTGCGGTCAGGCCCTTTCCAGCGATTATGTCCTGATATATAGCTACAACGATTGCAGCTTGATTTGGCTCTATCTCTAGCTTGGTACGTTCCTTCTCGCCATCTTTAAAACGGACTTTAACGTATCCATACGGTGGTTTGCTGGAGAGATAGTACCCTCTTGAAGCACTTTCTCTCATACCTCTGGTCACCTCTTCGCCAAGGTTGTCTGAATAGAATTCATCCAAGCTTTCTATGATTGCTTCGAGCAATCGTCCCGTCGGAGTATCATCACGGGGTTCGTTAATGGAAATTAACTGCACACCGTTTTTCCTGAGCATAGCTTTGTAGACTATCGAATCCTCACGAGATCGGGCAAACCGTGAATACTTCCAGACAAAAATTATCTCGAAAGGTTTTTCCGGGTGTCTGGCTAAAGAAATCATCTCCCGGAAAGCAGGTCTCGCGGTTGTCCTTCCGGTTTCAGCCTCGTCGATAAACTCACGTACGATTTCGCAATTATTGTTCTTCGCATATTCCTTTAAAGCCCTTAGCTGGGCAGAAATCGACAAGTCAACATCCTGTTTATCCGAAGAAACTCTGGCATAAATTGCGGCTTTCTTAATGGCGTTTTCCACTTTAACCTCCTTTGATTAGAGATGCTGATGAAACCTTTCAACTATAACCGGCTTGATCTTTTCAACTTGCGGTAATAACAATTCTCTATTGTGTGATAGTAAGACCATCAATATTACCTTGGTGGGTTGGTCCTGTATCATCAAGGGATTGGTAATAGCTACAAGCCCTTCGTCCTCCATTTCGTCCAGTAAACTGATCTGTTCGACCATGTGGGATTTGCCTTCCTTTATCGTCATCTCAACGAGGGATCCGGCAGTGACCGACCTATTCTTTCGCGGGAAAAAGCCATCCAACCCATAAACATTGGCTTCAGAGTCGTTATGATTACTGCTTCCTGTCCAGTAGGTGACCCGCCAGTTGTTATCTGTTTCGGGCTCATACATGCCCACGTAGAAAAATAATTTTCCCTGCAAAACCTCTCCGATTCGTAGTAGTACCTGTGAACAGCTTTTCGAATAGTGACTTGCCAACTCGATGACATCAAAGCCTGTCTCATAAACTTTCTTAGTAAATGTTTCTTCCGGTAACAGCACAGCAGTAGCGAACTTGTTGGCCGCATAGTGCTTGGCGCTTGTTTTCAAAGGTTTGTAGTCACGGCATACAGCAGGGAAAATACCTTCCATGATTTCCCGTATCTCGTGCAGTATGGTGTTTTGGATACCGCTAAGAGTATCGCCATCTTTGATTACGATATTACTCTTGCCGTTGACTACCTGATTAAATCCCCTCATGTTTTTCGGCATCTTATCCGAGCTATCAAGGTTACATCCACAACAGCTAGCTACAATTCGAAGCGCCTTGACTGTCGGAGGTAAATCCCTCAAGTAATAATGCCTGAATTCTTTGGCTTTTTGTTCCTCAGAGATACTTTCGGGACTCCCATATTTATGCACAAGACAATAGCAGAAATACCGGAGGTCGGACGGGTTCTTCATGAAGTTATTCTCCTGGTAAAAGTTTTTTCCCCGTCGCTTTCTCATACATCTCTACGACGAAGCGCTTCACCTCAACGGTTATCGGTCCCGTTACCCGGGTGCCGGACTGGTACCGCGGATCGCCTATGACGTAATTGAAAGCTCTCTCCACTTCCTCCTCATCAGATAAAATCGATTTGAATTCCTTGACGTCATCCATGTAGCCGGCAGCTTTAAGAAGTTCTCTCACCGGCACGTTATAAGCCGGCGCCAGCTTTTTCAAAACTTCCGGACCAGGTGCCTTTCTTTTCCCATTTTCTATTTGAGTAATGTAGGAAACTGAAACACCCGTTTTGGCCGCCATCTCCCGGAGAGACAACTTTTGTGCTTCGCGTAACTTTCGCAAGTATTCGCCGAAGTCATTCATCTTAACCCTCCAAATCTAGTTACACTAGAATAACACACTTTGTGATACTTGTCAACTATCTTTGGTGACGTTTAGTTACATCATTGGCGTCATTAACCCGTTGACTATCCTTTGGTATTGTAATATTATAGTGTTCTAGATGTAACACTGGAGTATTACACGAATGGTCAGAGTTGAACTCAAACGAGAAGTCCTAGAGAAAAATCTTATCCGGCAAAATTGCTCAAAGAAGGAACTGGCTTACCGCATTGGAGTCTCCCGGAGTTATCTATCCGGGGTATGTAGCGGCAGAATCGAACCCTCGGCGAGCATGCGCCAGCGCTTTCTTGAGTATTTCAAATGTACGTTCGATGACATGTTTCTGATCAGGGACGGTGAAAAGTGCAAGACGAATTAACCGTAGAACAAAAAAGGTCTTATGAAAACGGCATTCGTATATTCGCCCGGTGGATAGCGCGAGCTTACATCAAGGATCAGATGGAACAGAAATCAGCAACAAACACAGTAGATACAAATATTACGAAGGAGGATGACAATGCCAATCAAAGGTGTGACCGGAGTGGTGAGGCTTCCCCGCCTGGGAAAAGTAAGGCTGGGAGTAAAGAAAGAAAATCCTAGCGGAATATCTTATCCCTGCCCGACGGATCATTTTGTCTGCCCGGAAGAGGTCAGGAAGGTCTTTGGTGAAAAGCCTAAAGAGTTGCGAATCATGTTCCCTACCGATGACCAGACCCAATGGGCCAGCCAGTATTTAAGATGTTACTCGGCATCGAGAGGACTCGTTTGCCGCGGCGACGGTGAAACGGCAGTCGCCAAGATTGACATCCGTACCGGTGAGATTGCCAACAGAGATTCTGTTGAGACGGAAATGAAGGAAATCACCTGTAATCCGAGCAAGTGTACCTTCTATCAAGTAGCACGGTGCCGCCGCGTGATGAACCTGCAATTCCTTTTGCCTGATTGTCCCGGCTTCGGCGTTTACCAGCTCGATACAAGCTCTTTTTATTCTATTGTAAATGTTAATTCCAGCCTTGAACTGATTCGCGGCACCTGCGGCCGACTGTCTATGATTCCACTATCACTGAAGCTTGTGGAGCAGGAAGTACAGCCGGAAGGAAAGAAAAAGACAGTCAGGGTTCTCAGCATGACGGCGCCATTTTCATTGGTCGAAATCCAGAGATATGCCCAGATACCGCCCGGGCAGGTACTTCTTTTACCTCCGCCCGACAATGAAGCACCTGATGATCTTTTCCCGGATGAAATCCTGGGTAAAGAAGCAACCCCGAAAACAATCCTGGACACGGATAAAGAATTGATGCTGCTCTGGGACCGTGTCAAGAGTAAGGTCTGGCAAATGAACATGCAGGATTACCAGGTATCAAACTGGTTTCAAAAGAACTGTAACCTTGATGTCCATATAACCGACTTTGATCTTTTGACACCTCCGAACAGGATTAAGGCCGAGTATCTAGAAAACTTCTTGAAGACCCTGGAACGATATACAGATCGCAGCTAGAACATAAGATTCTAATCACCTCGTAGAAAAGTGTTCCTGAAGGATTGCCATGACTGAACTTGTTTTTTCAGAAGCTGTCCCGCAACTCCTGGCTGAGCATCTTACTCATCTAAGTGAGGGAAGCGGTATCAGCCTCGATGTCATCAAAGAAAGAGGATACCGGAGCATACTTGGTAAAGCCGACCTGGCAAAGGTAGGATTTACTTCGTCTCAGCAAAGGACCGCCGGTATCCTCATTCCCCTGTGGGGAGTTGATGGTGGGCAGGTAGGCTATCAGTACCGCCCGGATAACCCCCGTTCGGATTCAAGACAACGGCCAGTAAAATACGAGTCTCCGGTAGGGTCATCAAACCATTTAGATTGCCCGCCCCGTTGCAAACAGATGCTCGGCGACCCAAAGACGCCATTATGGATAACTGAAGGCTCCAAGAAAGCTGATGCCTTGGCTACACATGGAGCCTGCGTAATTTCGCTCACCGGTGTCTGGGGCTTCAAGGGCAAAAATGAGTTCGGTGCGATAACCTTACTATCTGACTGGGACCGCATTGCAATTAAAGACCGGTTAGTCTATCTAGCCTTCGACTCTGACATTGTCTCCAAGGAGATGGTGCGAAAGGCCCTCGAACACCTGGGGGAGCATCTCAATCGCAAAGGTGCCACTATACTGGTCGTTTATCTCCCGCAAGAAGGTAACCAGAAAGTCGGCATTGATGACTATCTGCTCAACCATACACTGGAAGAAGCTAGGAAACTGGCGACTGACTTCAAGATTGATGACGTTGCCAGCAGAGAGCGATTCGTCCCGGGCTTTGTCCTCCATGACGGTACCGTAGGCGAAATGGTAGTGAGCAAAGAGGATGAGCGTGCCTTTATCATTGTCGTCAGCGGCTCGGTGCGCAAGGTCTTTCGCTACGAGACACCCAAGGCTATTTATCTGCCTACCGACGATCCACTGGTAACCGAGGTCGTCCACTTTGCAACGACAGCTACCCCTTACGATTCGCAAGCTCGTTTATTCGAGGAAATAAGGAGTTTTGTTCATAAGTATCTCGAACTACCGGCTGACTTCGAGGAAATCTCTTCTCTTTACGTGCTTCTTACCTGGGTTTATGAATTTGCTCCCTCTATACCTTACCTCCGGGTAATCGGCGATTGGGGTACCGGCAAGACTCGGTTTCTACAGGTGGTAGGCAGTGTTTGCTTCAGACCGACATTTGCCTCAGGAGCAACAACTCCGGCACCCATCTTTCGCATATTAGAACAATTCCGTGGAACACTGGTACTCGACGAAGCGGATTTCAAGGACTCTTCATCCTGGGTAGAAATGGTGAAGCTCCTGAATAACGGCTACCGCCCCGGTATGCCGGTGCTCCGGGCAGACAAAGAAAACGGTAAATGGTTTCCGCGGAGTTACCAGGTGTTTGGTCCGAAACTTATCGCTACCCGTTTCCCTTTTAAGGACGAGGCGCTGGAAAGCAGATGTTTGACTTCAGAGATGATGTCGCTGACGCGGGATGATATTCCCAGAGTATTACCACCCTCTTTTGATAAAGAGATAGATGATCTGCGGGCGAAACTATTGACCTTCCGACTGGCGAACCTGATTAAGCTCAAGGGTAAAACCTTCGGTAACGACCTCCTGGAACCGAATCTTCAGCCACGGCTGCAGGAGATATTGATACCGCTCAAAGCGATGCTTAACGGCGACCGCTCCATGGTTGAAGCAATCACCGGCTTCGTGCACCGTCTTCAGGACAGTCTCTTTATAAGAAGAAGGGAAAGCGCTCCAGGTAGAGTACTGGCGGCGCTGATGGAGCTTCATGAAGAAGGCAAAGAACTAACGTCTGAAAACGTGGCTAAGAAAGCCAATGAAACTGACGATGAAGTAGAGCAACTCAGTGCGGAAAAAGTTGGCAGAATGACGAAACGATTGGGCTTTGCCAAAGAGCGGACCGGAAAGTCGCGGCAACGCCTAATCTGCTGGGATGAGTCCAGGGTTACCAAATTAATAGGGTCCTACGGGTTGCAGATGGCTCTTCCATTATCCCAGGAAAAACCGTCCGAACCGTCCTTACTGTCCGCTTTAGCTACAAAACAGGCGGACAGTAGTAAAGAGGGCTCCATATACCGTCCGCCATACTGTCCGCCAGAAACTGAAGCTGACTCAAGCGTGGGGGCGGACAGTAGGACAGAGCGGACAGTAACTGACGATGAATTAACAAAGGAGGCAAGTGGCGGTGAGTAAAAAGAAAAAGAGGACGCTCTATGAATGTGCTCACGCACGGGTGAGAAACGAAAGAATTTGCTGCGATAAAGAATACCCTCTATCACAGGCATCGCCAGATGGCAGCCTGGATATCCAGCACCTCGCGGAAGGAAAACCGTTAGCGCCCAAAATTTGCCAGCAATGCATCAACTTCGACCGGATTGGACCGCCCGTGCCCGAAGAGGAGAGGGGCTGGCTCAAGGTAAAGGAGGCAGTAAAACATGACAGAAATCATCGGCAAGCTTTACGAG
>DAOUMG010000158.1:0-8729 GCA_034411935.1 Dehalococcoidaceae bacterium | reverse complement strand
CAGGATGCTTTTAAGATCAATTTCAGCCTCAAAGTTGAACCTTGGCATCGTCAGGGCTATATTGGTTGACTCAAGATCGCTAATTATATCAGCTGCTGTTTGGGCATTGAGCAGCGACTCAAACTGTTCAAAGTTACCACGACCGGGGGCGAAAATGACCATGGATAGCTCCGAACCATCGTAAGGCAGCTCCACTGCCTGGTAGCCATCACCGCTGGTGTAACCGAAGTATTCGGTCTGGTGCATCATCGGTATGTCTATCTGGTCTCCGTTTAAGAGATAGAAAGGACCATCGCAGGTTAGCTGCTCATCAAAGGGACTGGCCCAAGCGGCGTTGAAATAAATAGCATTAGTCAACACCAGTCGAGTTAGAGTATCGATTGCCCCCTGGGGGATCAGCTCCTCAATTCGACCCTCGGTGTTCTCGCTTACCCAATCGTTGATCTCTACCCGGGCCTTCTCAGCATCGGCGATGAAGTCCATCAGCCGGAGGCCGGCACCGTAGTTCTCCGCCAATACATCAAGGAAACTGTTTAAGAACTGATAATCCTTCTGTCCCCAGATGGCGTTTACTATATTTAGTTCAAAGCCTTCTCCATCTTTACTGTTGGCACCCTCACCGCGGGAGTTAAGCTCAATGTCAAGATAGTTTAAGGCGGGGTGTAGTTTTTCCTGAGACAACAAGAAATGGAGGGTGTCAGTCATCTGATCTTCCGTATTACCGCCTGCTCCGGCGTAAGTCATGGCCAGAGCTAGTGAGATGCTATAGGGAGAATAAAATAAATTGCCCTCGGCTTCTTTTATTACCCGGTAAAGATCAAAGGCAAACTGGCTATTTCCTTTAGCTTGCCTTACTATGTCAGGCTGGGATACATTGGGTGAACTGTCTCGTTCTTTGTCTGATTTAAGCACTTCACTCAAGACTGAACCAGAACAGGCGGTGGTACCGATTGCCATAGCCAGAAGTGCCAGCGACAACAACAGTCTTTTCAACATTAGTAAGCACCACCTTTAATTATACTTCTAAATTATATAACGAACTAATTATTATTAGGTTAGCAGACAACGATGGTCCTATTATTCACCGCCGGGGAGATAAGAGCATGGCTCAGATGTCTGGGGACGAAGACTCTTGCCATAGAACCCGGTAGTCCCCGGGAGAACGGCTATATTGAATCCTTTAACGGGAAACCCAGGGACGAACTTTGTAACGGGAGATATTTACCACTTTAACCGAGACCAGGCTATTGATCGAGAAGTGGAGGAGAGAATATAATCAGGTTCGACCAGTTAGTTCTTTGGATTATAGACCTCCGGCTCCTGAGGCTATAATACCGGTAACTCTAACTTAACAAGTGGTACACCTTATGGGGGCAGGCCAATAAATGTGTCTCAGAACTTATCAGATTTAGATTATGTATCACAATTTATACAGCGATGCTCCTGAGGAAAGACCGAAGGTCACATGGTGGCTGTTAAGACGCGTCCTGGGTTATGCGCGTCCCTATTACCGGTTGATTTTATGGATGTTACTCTTAACCCTGGCCACGGCTGGTCTATCACTGATAACCCCGTTGATATTGCGTGACCTGATAGACCGAACCTTACCGGATCAAGATCTCCAGCGATTGCTATTTTCAGGTATTGCGCTTTTATTTGTTCCGTTACTTGTCGCGGTATTGAATATAGGGCAGCGTTACTTCAATGCCCGGGTAGGTGAGGGCGTAGTGTTTAACCTCCGCACGGCCTTATTTTCACATATGCAGCGGATGTCACTGGGATTTTTCACCAATACCAAGGTTGGAGAATTGATGAGCAGGCTGAATAACGACGTGGTTGGTGCCCAGAATGCTATCAGCACTACCTTTGTTAATATTGTTACCAATTTTGTACAGAGCGTGGCCATATTGAGTGTAATGTTTGCCTTGGAATGGCGTATAGCGCTGCTCAGCGTTGCTGTTTTCCCACTTTTCATGCTTATTGCAGGTAATCTGACCAGACGTCTGAGGCATATCATCCGTATCCAGCTTGATCTTAATGCCAAGATGAATGCACTGGCGAATGAATTATTGAATATCGGTGGTTCCCTTCTTATTAAGCTGTTCGGCCGTACTACCGAAGAGGATAGGCGTTTTCAAGAGAGGGCTGTTGACGTAAGAGATATTGGGGTCAGACGAGCGGTAGTCGGTATGATGTTCTGGGTCAGCATCGGTCTTTTTAGTGCCGTAGGTATTGCCCTGGTATATGGGGTTGGTGGCTATTTGGTAATTGCTGGTATGCTTACTATCGGTACCATCGTGGCTATGGGGGCTTATTTGGGTAATCTTTATGCATCGTTACAGGGATTAGCCAATGCTCCTTTAGATTTTGCCACATCCATGGTAAGTTTCGAAAGGGTTTTTGAGGTAATAGATTTGCCTCACGAGATAGCTGAAGCACCTGAAGCCAAGGTACTGCAAGATCCACGTGGAAGATTAGAGTTTGATAATATAACTTTTCGGTATCAGGTAAATGAGAAAGCACTGCTTAAGAACCTGCAACGCTTCGGGCAGGTTGATACTGTTTTTGGAGAACATTTGATTGACAGCAAGATAACTGATGACGATATACCCCCAGAAAGTGAAGAATCCAGTTCTCCAAGTCAAGCTCGGGAGCTGGCCCTGGAGAACACCTCCTTCACCGCCGAGCCCGGACAGTTGGTTGCTCTGGTTGGGCCAAGCGGGGCGGGTAAAACTACTCTCACCTATCTAGTACCCCGTCTCTATGACCCCGATAGTGGCCGTGTTCTAATTGATGGACAGGACATAAGAGAGGTGAGCTTAAGCTCATTGGCAGTTCAGATAGGTATGGTCACTCAGGAAACCTACCTGTTCCATGATACCATAAGGGTTAATCTACTTTACGGCAAACTCGACGCCACAAAAGTAGAAATGGAGGCGGCAGCCCAGATGGCTAATATCCATGACTTTATCATGGGATTGCCGGAACGCTATGAAACTGTTGTTGGTGAACGTGGCTACCGTTTAAGTGGTGGAGAAAAGCAACGTATAGCGCTGGCGCGTGTGATTCTTAAGGACCCGCGCATATTATTACTGGATGAAGCCACAAGCTCTCTTGATAGTGAATCCGAAGCCCTTATCCAGGAAGCCCTAAAGCGAGTGATGGCCAGTCGCACAAGCATTGTTATCGCTCATCGTTTAAGTACTATTTTAGCCGCTGATTTAATCTTGGTAATGGACCGCGGTCGAATAGTAGAGCATGGCAAACATGCCGAACTTCTGACGCAGGGCGGTCTCTACACTAGGCTATATAGAACGCAGATCCAGCTTAATAGGTAATTTTTCAACAATTAAACTTATTCATTAGATGATAATTATGACGCCATAAACACAATTTATTATCAGCTGCTGACTTAAGGTTTTTTTTGCTTACTGTAGCTAATGCTATCTGTTTATGAAGAAATGACATAATCAATTATCATTTTAAAGAGTAATTAAATGGATAAGTATAGATACACTACCTGTTAGCAGATTGTATTAAGCCATTTCTGATAGAATATTAAAAGAAACTTTAATGTAAAAGATATCGAACCCGAAGTGAAATACCGTGTACCTTTACTCAAACTAATAATTAGCTATCGTCATATCACCTGAACCGGCACGACTACTACCATTTCTCAGAGGTGGTGGTAACGATAGATCAAGACACTATGGTAAAATCGCATTTGTTAAACAAATCAGAATTATGAGAAAACTTAGTTTCAAAGTTTTATGGGATGGTATCATGGGTATCATCCTTATCAGCATCGCTATTCTCTTATCACCCATGATAAGAAGGCGGTACTCTAGATGGGGCGCTACCAATGATGAGCTCAGGCAATTACTTCCTGGAGACCAGCTAGTACCTGAACCTAAAACCAAAATAACCTGCGCTTTAGATATTGAAGCTAGTTGTGAGCAGGTCTGGTCATGGCTTCTACAGTTAGGTTATAGGCGTGGTGGTTGGTACAGTTATGATTTGCTCGATAACCAAGGAGAACCGAGCGCGGTGAAGATAATACCCCAATACCAACATTTGCACATAGATGATTTAATAGTAGCTACACCTAGTGGCAGTATCAGTTTCATAGTCGATACTATTGATCAACACAAATCCTTGGTATTTCGTAATACCACTGCAGTAAAAAATAACCAGCGAGCTGATCGGAGGAAGAGCAGCTCAGGAAACCATTTTAAGGCATCCCTATCATTTGTTCTTAGTGATTCTGATAAGGACTACTGCCGATTAGTATATCGACGCCGAGTCAACTGGAATAAAGGCATAATCAATAATCTATATTATCGCTTTATTATGGAGCCGGTCTCCTTCATAATGACCCGCAAGATGCTCCTAGGGATTAGAGCCAGAACTATAGCTTCAATAGGTAGATAGGTATGGATAATAATAAACAACTGGAAAGAAAATCGTCTGCAGTAACGCTTAGCGATATGGAGATATTTATTTTTCCTGAACTGATGTTTGCTCTGGTACTGGCTAACATCATGTCCCCACGGATATGGGCCTGGCGAAATGATCCCTGGTTCGAAAATATTGCCGATATGAAAATCTATCAACGGATACATAGGCTCAAACAATACATAATGGATCATTACAGTTTCAATTTGGACCTAGAAACTTGGGGGCTGACTACCAAGGAAAAGGAATTGGCCAGATTCAAGGATTTTGTCAGTGAAGACACTCTTAAGCAATCTAACGCACTATTCGGTTACCAGGGAGACAAATATTACTTCGATATTGACATCCGTACTCAGTTCGGATTGGATAAATATCAAGATAACTGGATACCTTACTGGAAGACGGAAACAGTTGAGGCCATGGATGCCTTCAAGTACAAACCTGGTTACCAGATAGGTGCTGGGGAGTGCGTCTCATTAACAGCTCTCTACGCCGCTTCACTGTTCATCGTTGCCGGCATACCACTTAAAGACATATATCTGATGGCGACACCGCTACATTCACAGAACTACATCGATATAGGCGATGGAATTCTAACCAATAACCGCCGACTGGTTACCAAGTCAATGTGGTATAACGGCACTGCGTTGTCGGCTCAGGCGCGACGGTCACTAGAAAACGAGCGCGTTACCATCGTAAGTCATCTATCCGATTTCATACATACCTTGTATAAAGAGGCTTCTATCGACAGGAATATATATGAGCGCTTTACTCACATGTTGAACCATTACCTAAATACTCAATTAACTAGTGAAATAATAGTTAACTTTTTAAGACACCATCGTGATATCCAGAAGTGTTTCCAGATCAAATGGCCTTTGCATGGAGTCGATCATTATATTGCCGCCGAAACAGCTTTTAAATACGAATACGGTAGCCCGTACCAGCTGAGTAATAAAACGCGTTCAAATTTATTATCCCAGATAGATTCCGAGGAATTCCAGCCATCAAGAATGATTGACCGCGTTGTTTTAAATGATCTTGAAGAATACGTACAAAATAACAATGTAGATTTCTCCAATTTAGAGCATATGAAGCAGTTAACGGCACGATTTACGTCGGACTGCTACAGGGCTGAGACTGTTATTGAAAAACTGGCAGAGTTCTGCCATGTAAAACCCAGACTACCAGAAATAAAAGATAAGCATTTCCTGTCCGAAGTTAATACTCTAGATATTGAGCTTGATATGAGCCGCAAGGAAATCATAAACGGACTTGAAGCAATCCGAAACTCCTCTATTACTGCTGATCTGGCATTCTATGCTTACCGGGATCTTAATCGCACTGAGCCCGCTCCATTCTTAAAAGCCGCCATTGAACGTAACCCTGTTTCGATTGAGGGTACTAAGAAGCTTACGATAGAGGAAATATTAGCCAGCCTAAACTCAATTCCTAATCAGTCTATATACGAGGAACAAGGCCGGCTTGCGCAACCTGACGAGGTTTGGAACTACAGGCGAGGTGATGGTATCGAAAAAGCACTAGTCCTAGCTAACATCCTACGAAGCCGCATGCCGGACGAGCAGATGGCGATGTATATCCAAGATCCTGATGTAACCCTTACCATGGGTGACAAAGTATATCAATTTCACTCACAGAAAAACATCAGTCGGCAGACATGGAAAGTGTAGTTCGAGTTATAGTGTGAAAGTAGTTGAATCATAGGCATTAAAGGATCAATATCACCACGTTCATTGACAAGAATGTGGCTAGCTTTTATTACAGATATAGCATCGGTTGCGTTACTAATTTACGCTGCGCAAACGTATACACAGTATATACGGACTTCATTGTAAGTGGGCTCAAGAGATTAAAGCGTTTAAAAGAATAACCGACACTTAAGGCAGATTAGGGTTATCTATGCTCTACCGTAGTGATCTTCAAGCCTGATAACATCGTCCAGCTCAGGCGTTGAAACTTCGAGAAATTCGCAATCCTCAATGGCAGACAAGCGATGTATACAGCCAGGAATAATCCTATATGAGTCGCCAACTGACATCTTAATAGCTTGGTATGTGCCGCTGGAATTCTGAATTATCAATTCAGCCATTCCTTTGTATAAGTATAGGGTCTCATCCTTTACTTTGTGGTATTGCAGACTGAGTTGTTGTCCTTCCAAAATGAACAGGATTTTACCGACATATTTTTCAGTCTCTGCGTATATCAGTTCATATCCCCATGGTTTTTCTACTTTTTTAGGAATCATCCACCAACCTCAGTTAATACGGACCTGAGTCCATTATTTTTTCATGAGCTCTAAATATGCCGTTACGAAATCCCCAAGATATGTAAGATAACATATTCTGGATAGCTTTGAATTGCCTTCCCCATAAATTTCAATAGGTTGGGGAATCACTTCTTTATTTGCCTTTACTAATTCTTGAAATTTATTGCCAACATTATAGTTTTCGTCACGATCGCGCAGAAAAACCATCTGCCTCTCAAGGGCCAAACCCGGGGTATGTAACGACGGTTCATTTACAATGATGTCCGGGAGTTCATAGGCCGCAACAAGTTGTCCGATCGCAGTCCGAATCTGCTCCTTCCATCGCATCGCTACCCCCGCCGTAAGACTGGGGACTCCATAAATAAACATTACTTTACCAAATAAATAATCAGCCATCATTTTCGGCTGATTGGCATCTGAGGGAATGTCCGGCGCCGCAAGCCAGGCGAGTTGATTCATAACAGCTTCTGGTTCATCAAATTCTACTCTGGCTACATTTAATTCTTTAATGCTGTTGAGAATGGCTAACGCCGGGATAAAGAAATACCTGCTATCAAGTAAAGCTTTGAGATTCTCCGGAAGCCGAAATATGGTTACATTACTCCCGATTACGGGTTCTCGGATTGGTAGTGACTCATGAGAAAGGAAAAGCACACTGGCTTTTACTTTGGTGCAGTAGGCTAAGACTTCTTGCGCCTCATCATGCCAGTCGGGCGCATCAAAAATAATAACGAGTGTATCCTCGGCGACATATGATGGAATACTTCCACCTTTAATCGGGATGAAGGGAAGCTGAGCCCCTTCGGATACAAGGTCACAGAGTATTTTCTCCACCCACACCCCTAATGAGCCTGCTACGGTAACAACTTTTCCCAGCTTTTTAGGGATGGACAATCTAACATCAAGAGCTAAGCGATATGCCTTTGCACATTCAGAAGGTAACTGTTTAATTATATCCAAATCCACATAGCCCTCTTAAGACATCGCGTTCGTGCCTCTTTTGGGTTAATTAAGTAATCTTGGGTTCTCAAGGCGAATAGTATTTTACTGCTTAGTCATTATGTAAGCAACAATCTATACCTACTACACTTCATATAGCAGAGGTAGCCTTTATGGGATGGTCCAATCCTAAAATGGTACAATAGCCCAAATGCGACTAATCTCAACAGCCAAGGGATACCTGTCTAATCTTGGAAACACTATAGCTGTATCTTGGCGCGGGGGGTTTTTCTATAAGCGAGCCCTTGAGGTAACTTGGCTCGTTATTGTTTTCCTCATTCCCCTTTTCTTTAACCCCGCGGCACACCAAGCTTATTACCTTCAGAAAGCCCTACTGCTACAGTTTCTGGTTTTTATAATGCTAGGCTTGGCAGCAGCTGACTGGATGCTAAACCGGCAGGAACGTTCAAGTTGGTGGCGTGAGTTCATAAAATCACCCCTCATAATTGCAGTACTGGCCTTGGGCTTTTTTATTATATTAGCCACAATATTTTCTATTTCGCCATCTGTTTCATTCTGGGGCAGTTGGTTTCGTGGTGAGGGGCTATTAACCTGGCTCTGTTGGATAGTTTTTGCATTTATCCTGGCAAATTACCTGCGCCGCCGAGATCAGCTAATGCGTCTGGTTTACGTCCTACTCGCTTCATCTGCAATTGTTGCACTTCTTGGCATACTGCAGCACCTATTTTCTGAAGCCATGTTACAGTTCTTCAAAAGTAGCACTGGCGACCGAGTTACCTCCACCACCGGAAACGCCCTTTCGTTAAGTGCTTTTTTGGCTATGGTAATTCCTTTTAATCTGGCTTTTATTTTCCACCTATGGCCGCTGCGGCTAAGTAGCTCGCATCGTCGTTGGTTAGTATCTTTAAGCGTTCTATTAGCTCTTCAAATATGGTGCCTAATCTTGGCACAGTACTCGATAACCATCCTTCTATTTATCGTTGGTGCGGCCAGCTTCGTCGCTATAGTTGGAGTGGTCAGTAAGAAC
>DAOUMG010000157.1:0-11871 GCA_034411935.1 Dehalococcoidaceae bacterium | reverse complement strand
AGCCGTCATGGTAGCCACCATCTGTTCGGGCGCTCCTAGAAGATACAAAACAAGCAAGGCTATACCGGCACAGATACAGGCTGCCAGGTAGAGTTGTTCCCTTTTCTCTCTGGTATTGTTGAAGATTCCTTCCAGCCTGCCTATCTTTACCAGTACAACAGCTGCTAGATAGACCGGTACTACGCATAAAAAAGCTAAAATAGCTGCCCACCTTACAGCATCAGCGGTACCGTTTGCCGCTTCATAGCTGAGTAAAGCTATGGCAACCAGGCTAACCGCTATCGGATTTATAATCGCCGAAATACTTTCGGCCAGTTTTTTTCTCATACGGATTCTTTTATGGTCGGGGAATACGACACTTTGAATTATCCCGCTTATAATAAATGATTAATACCCTTTTTGACAAATAGTAAAGGTTATGAAGTGCTCTGATATAGGTATTCTCTTAAATACACCCGGTTGATTTATAGACCTGCCGATTAAGAAACTGTTTTTTTCTCTATAGACCATACCCTGCCGAACTTGACATTTTTACACCACCATCCATAATATAAAGTATAATTAGAGGTGTATATTTTAATATCCGGGCTTTTTCACTTCTCATCTAGTAATCCAACAATCTTCTTCATAGCCCGTTCCTAACTCTAATGAAATGAGGTCATAATATGGATAAGATAGATTCAGAAAACCTTCTTGAATTAAAGCAACTGGCGGTCAATATCGACGGCAAAGAAATCCTTCACGGCTTAGACCTGACCATCAAGACTGGTGAAACCCATGTTATCTTCGGTCCTAATGGCGGCGGTAAAACCACCCTGCTGATGACAATAATGGGCTTTCCTCAATACAGGATAACCGGTGGTAGTATAATCTTCAAAGGCAGGGATATAACCAATATGTCCTTAGATGAAAGGGCCCGCCTGGGCATCGGCATCTCTTTCCAGAGGCCTCCGGTGGTTCGCGGCGTCAAGACCAGGGATATGGTTATCGCCTGCCTTAAACGTGAAACGAATGAAGATGAAATTTTAATGCTGGCTAAGAGAGCCAACCTTACCGATTTCCTTGATAGGGATATAAACCACGGTTTTTCCGGTGGTGAGATTAAACGCTCGGAAATGCTACAACTAATGGCACAGAGTCCCGATTTAGCCCTGCTTGACGAGCCGGAGTCCGGCGTCGACCTTGAGAATATAGCTTTAATCGGTCAGTTGATAAACGACCTTTTAGATAAATCCCACCCGATTAATGAACGAATCCGCAGCGGTCTTATTATTTCCCATACCGGGCATATTCTGGATTATGTTAATGCCCGTACCGGCTACGTATTATGTGATGGTGCCATCATCTGCGAGGGAGACCCCCACGAGATTCTGGAAAGTATAAAGCACAAGGGCTACCAAGCCTGCGTAACCTGCTTGAGGAGGAGTAAAATTGTCCCAGTTGAAGGATAAAGCGGAAGCAGCTAAAGGTAAGCCGGCCGCCATCGGTGATGATATTGACCTGGATAGATATACCGTTACCAGCGATAACATACCTTATCAGGAAGACCTTACTAAGGTACCCGCCAAAGCGAAAAAACAGATGCTAAACGCCGGGGTTATGCTTGACGACCTCAGCCAGCGCTCGGGCACTTTCATTCAGATGGATAATACCCCTATCCACAACTCTGTGAAGCAGGACGGCATCGAGGTTATGTCCACCAGTCAGGCACTTGAAAAATACAATTGGCTCAACGATTATTTATGGAAGGCCGTTCCCGTGGATGCCGATAAATACACCGCCCATGTCGAGCTGAACAATGGCGACGGTTATTTCATCAGGGCTTTGCCCGGCTCAAAATCAGTCTACCCGGTTCAGGCATGCCTCTACCTGGCTAAGAAACGCCTGATTCAGGATGTCCATAATATAATCATCGCCGAGGAAGGTTCCGAGCTACATATAATCACCGGTTGTACCACCGCCCACCAATCTGAAACCGGCCTTCACCTGGGTATCTCCGAATTTTATATAAAGAAGGGCGCCAAGGTAACCTTTACCATGATACACAGCTGGGCGCCAGATACCGGAGTACGCCCCAGGACATCGGCTATCATAGAAGAGGACGGGCTTTTCCTTAGTAACTATGTCATCATGAAGCCGGTTTCCACGATTCAGGCTTATCCCATCGCCCGATGTATCGGCGCCAACGCTACCGTCAGGTTCAATAGCGTTATGGTAGCGCCTCCGGGTTCTAATATGGACATTGGTTCTAAAGTATTTTTAGATGCCAAGGGGGCTAGGACAGAGATTATTTCCCGGGCGATTACCACCGGCGGCAATATTACCGCTCGCGGCTTTATCGCCGGTAACGCCCCCGAGGTAAAGGGGCATCTTGAGTGCCGTGGTCTTATTATGAAAGGCAGCGGCACCATTCATGCTATCCCTGAGCTTGTGGGCACTATGGCGGGGGTTGACCTTTTTCACGAAGCGGCAGTAGGCAAAATCGCCGAGGAAGAAGTGGAATACCTTATGGCCCGCGGACTCACCCGTGACCAGGCTACTGCAGCTATTATTCGCGGCTTCCTTAAAGTAGATATAGAAGGATTGCCGCCGCTGTTAAATGCCGAGATGCAGAAAGCCATCGAAGCCAGCGAAAAGGATATGATGTAACCGAGGACTTGTTTTATTTGCCGATTGCCTTTATAAGATTTGCGGCAAAACCTTTAAAAATATCGGAGTCATACTGCTCAATCTGCCCCTTATCGCACAGGCTGGCCAGTTCAGGGTCTATCGGAATACTTCCCAAAGACGGCGCTTTGGCTTCGGCGGACATTTCACTTACCTTACTCTTACCGAATATCTCTATTCTCTTATCTATCTCGGGAACATAAAGGTAGCTCATATTCTCAACCACGCCCAGTATTGGTTTTTGTAGTTTTTCTGCCATATTGATTGCTTTTTTAACTATCATAGCCGTCAGGTCCTGCGGCGTGAAGACGATAACTACGCCGTCCAGGGGCAACGATTGCATTACTGTAAGCGGTGCGTCGGCGGTGCCCGGCGGTAGGTCCACCAGCAGGTAGTCCAACCTGCCCCAGGCGACATCTTCCCAGAACTGGTTGATTGCTTTTGCTATTAACGGGCCGCGCCAGATTAAGGCATCGCCTTCGTCTTTTAGTAGCAGGTTTATGGATATTACTTCTATACCTGTACCAGATATTACGGGCATTATGCCGTTTGCACTGCCCCCTGGGCGCCCCTGGATACCGAACATCTTTGGGATGCTGGGGCCGGTAAGATCGGCGTCCAGAATACCAACCTGATAACCTTTACGCCTCAGGGCGATTGCCGATAGCGCCGTTACCAGCGACTTGCCGACGCCTCCCTTGCCGCTCATAATGGCTACCAGCTTGCCGACCTGGTTTATCTCTTTAGGCTGGGTGCTGATAAACTTAACCTCGGCATTATCATCTCTATCAATACAGGCAATAGCCTCTTTTACCATTTTCTCTATCAGCTGCTGGCTCTCTTCGTTTAAAGCGGCATCCGCCAGGCTAATCGTTACTTTCTTATCCTTCTTTTTAATGTCTTTAACCAGATTCATTTTTTTAAGGCTACGTCCCACTCCGGGTACCAGCACCTCGCCCACCGCCTGCTCGATATCTTTTATAGTCGCCATGAACTATCTCCCTCTTCTTAAGTCTATAACTTCAAAATCATCGGAAAGAAGCGTCATATTATCCATATCCCAGTCAAACAAAAGCAACGACGAGTGCTTTACCGCTTTCTGTAGTAATCTCCTGCCATCTTTAGCCACTATGCTCTCTGCTTTATTCCAGTCGACCTGCTTCTCCCTGCCCGTGCGGTTACAGACCCATAGCGGAATGCCTGTTTCCGCCGTTCTTTTCTCCCAGCGGTCGCCCGGTCCGTACTTATGCCCCCAGGCCGCCGGGCATATTAGCATCTGGGCCCCCTTTCTCTTGAACTCAAGCGCCCTTTCAGGTTCGTAAATATCGGCGCATATCGGCAAACCTACCATAACGCCGTCTACCATAACCGGCTCAATCTCGCTTCCCGGCGTAGACCATTCTTCCTCGGGACCGGGGTGGACATCTATTTTACGATGTCTCCCGGCTATCCGGCCGTCCGCACCGAGTACGAACAAAGAGTTATGAAGTTTTCCGCTTTTTTTGTCTCTTTCGGGGTAGGAAAGGAATAAAACCAGTTTCTTTTTCCTGGTGATGTTAAGTAGTCTTTTCATCCACCTGTCAGGTTGCGGCTCTATCCATTCAGAGCCTATCTTTTCATAAAAGAAATAACCTGCGACACACAGCTCCGGTGTCAGTATCCATCGGGCACCGCGACCCGCAGCTACAGCTACCGCCTCTTCAATAAGGTGGCGATTGGCGTCTATATCTCCCAGGGCCGGATTGAGATGTAGAAAGGCGACCTTGATTTTTCTAATAATTACGCTCCGTTTAGAAGTCTATCCCTTTCCTGGCGGGTATGCCCTTATCAAAGGGATGTTTGACGCTCTTCAGTTCAGTAATCATATCTGCCAGCTGGTAAAGTTCGGGGCTGCCGAAACGGCCGGTCAGTATAAGCTCTACCTCCGGTGGTTTCTCTTTTATCAGTTTTTTAACGGCTTCAATATCAACGATATTAAAGGTAGCGGCGTTATTTACTTCATCCAGCACCACCAGGTCGTAGCGGCCGCTCATCACCGCTTCCTCGGCAACCTTCAAAGCTTTTCTGCCCAGTTCTCTATCCTCAGGACCGGCTTCGCTCAGTTTTAAGAAAGAAGGCCTCCCATAGGCTTCCCAATCCACATTGGGCAAATCGGTAAGTATTTTGTATTCACCCAGAGCTTGCCTAGCTTTCATAAAGAAAACGATGAATACCCTTAGACCATAGCCAGCGGCGCGTATCGCCGTGCCTAATGCCGCCGAAGTTTTACCCCTGCCATCACCAGCGAATATCTGAACCAGCCCCGTCTTAAAGCGTCTCTTTTTAACCTTATCCTCAGCCATAATCAAAGCCAATTTAACCATAGCTATCCTTCAAAAAGCAAACCTCGCTCAAGTTCCATAACAACCAGTATTCAATGCCCAGAACGGATACAAAATGAAGGTAAAATAATATAACAGGTACATCAGCCTTCTTTGTGTTTTTTCCGCTTTTATTGTACACTGTTTTAAATATTAAACGTTGTTTAATTGGGAGTATTATGGGGGCAACGAAAACCTTTCCGGCTATCAAAGCGGCCAGCCGAAAGACATCGGGTAAGAAGAACATAACCAAGGTATATCATATCGCTTATGCTCCCGAGATAAAGAAGGTTTATCTATTTTTCTGGGACTGTAACCTGAAATGCCGCGGTTGTTTATGTAAAAAAGAGATAAACTGCCTGGCTTTGGAGGAGAATCTGGATACCGTTTTCAGAAACCCCGACCTGCGCCCTCCCCAGACCCCTGAGCAGTTTTTAAGCCTTAGCGAACTTATGGATATTCTAAAAAAAGTAGAGATAAACGAGGTACTCTTCGAAGGCCAGGAGGCAACCTGCGACCCGATGCTGCCCGAAATCTGCCGCCTTATAAAAAATGAATTCCACCGCTGCTGGGTAAGCTTGAACACCAACGGCATTAAATACCCCGACCTTACCAATATAGACGAGGTTATATTCAGCATCAAGGCGGTTACCGATAGCCTCTACAAAGACTATACCGAGCGCTCCAATAAATCCGCCCTCAGGAACTTTAAGAAGATTTACGATTACGGTGTTAAAATGCGAGCTGAAAGCGTTTTCATTCCAGATTACATAGACCTGGAAGAGACCGAGAAGATAGCCCGGTTCATCGCCAGTATAGATAAAGACATCTCCTTCCGTATAGATGCCTATTTCGAATCGGGTGATAATCACTGGCGCCACCCTGCCCCTGAAGAAATGTCACAGGCGGTAGCGGTATCTAAAAAGCATTTGAACAATGTCTATAGCACACAGCAAACCAAGAAAGACCTGAGCAAAGAAGACCTTATTTTTGAGGTAATCAAGCTCTACTAAAACCGGAGTTAAAGTGGCTCTATATGAAAATTAAAGGCATGACCAAGAAACCTATCGGCAGTTTCCACGGCCTTAAAGCCGAGATTATCTACCACCAGGCGATAGGTGAATCTACCGATACGTTTGCCCTGCATCTGCCTGAGCCGAGAACTCTTTTAAGCACCCGACAGGGATTTATGAAAGCGAAGATCATTTTTAACTGCCATATACCAAAGGCTCTGGGTGATTATATGCACGACCAGACCAAGGAACAAAAGAAGCTCTACTATGAAATGCTTTCCGATGTCCTTAAAGAATACCGGCTAGGTATCAACGATTTCGCCTTCCTCTCAACCGCCGTCACCATGGATAAAATCGCCTGGGCTGAAGAAACGTATGAAGACCTCTGGGTAATGGCTTTCACTACCGCCGGAGTTAAAAATAATGCCATGAGAATCGGCCGCGATAAAGCCGGAGGCATCGAGCGTAACGGCCAGTTTATCCGACTAGGTACTATAAATACCATACTTGTCACCAACGCTTCTTTCGACCAGGCAGCACAGGCATCGGCCATTATCGCTGCCACAGAAGCCAAGAACGTCGCCCTGCAGGAGCTTGATATAAGAAGCGCCTTCAACCGCGACTGGCTGGCCACCGGCACCGGCACCGATCAGGTTATCGTTATCTCCGGCGACGGCGAGAAGTGTACCTATGTCCAGGGTCATACCAAGATAGGTGAAATTATGGCACGTGCCGTTATCCGTTCCACCACCGAGGCTATTAGAAACTGCGCCGGCTCGGCAATGCCTGATAATAAATAGTACTTTTAAAACTCAACCTTAAGGAATTAAGTACGCATATATTATTTATTCTACTGCTGGCACTATCTTTAGACCTTGCCTTCGGCGAACCGCACCGTAATCTTCACCCGGTCGTCTGGGTAGGCAAGGTCACCACCTTTCTTGAGAAGCGGGGTAAAAACTTAAGCCACAAAGCCCAGTTTTTCTACGGGGCTTTTATCACTATTCTTATCATAGCTATATTCACCATTCCGGCGTTCCTGCTGCTCAACTATTTTAATGAACACGCCGCTTTTCTGTATATTATCGTAGGCGGATTCATGCTCAAACCCACCTTCTGCCTAAAAGAACAACAGGGTGTAGCCAGGAGAGTAATGAACTTTCTTTCCGATAAGGAAAAGCATAAGGAGCCACCCGAGCTGCGTACACTATTATCTCTGGTTAATAGGAGCAAAGAAGACTTACCGGAACCACCGGTAATCTCGGCCTCGGTCAGGTCGCTGATAGAAAACGCCGTTGACTTTTTCGTTACTCCCCTGTTCTTTTTTCTGATATTCAGCGTGCCCGGTGCTATCGCCGCCAGAGTTATCAATACGCTTGACAGCATGCTGGGTCATCGGGGCGATTACGAATATCTAGGTAAATTCGCCGCCAGACTTGATGATGTTATGAATTATATTCCTGCCAGAATCACCACTCTCTTGATTGTCCTGGCCGCTTATCTATCCCGAATGAACAACAGGCTTGCCTGGCGTACCGCTTTAAGTGACCATAAAAACACAGCCAGTCCCAATGGCGGCTGGCCTATGGCTGCTGCTGCCGGCGCACTTGAAGTCCAGCTGGTCAAAGCGGGGCACTATAAGCTCGGCAAAGCTATAAAACCGCTTGCCGTAGACACTATCGGCGATGCCATAACCCTTTTCCAGATAACCGCCATCATCTGGTCTTTCATCTGCCTTGGTTTTATAGTCAGTATTAGGATACTTTAGATACTACCGCTCAATATGAAAACCAGAGCAGAGCTTTTCTTTTATACTGCCATATAAAGTTTTGCCGTCTACTATAAACTAATATTATTAAAAGATTATCTTTATTTTATAATTCATTTATGTTTTGCTTATTGTCCTCTTCCTTATTCCTCTTTATAGCTATTTTTAGCTCTCTATGATTGACAGTTAGCCCTTTTAGTATTATTATATGCCTTATGAACTCCCAGGCGACATAGTATATGCTATAATAAAAGCTTATACGGGAGCAGCTTTTGTTAAGAACTATGAATAGCAAAAACGGTACTATGAAACTTAATTCTACCGAACCTATATCTATAGAAGATTCTGAAAGGAAAAGCGTTGCCACGGTTACCTCTACCAGACAACGGCCGTATATCTCAACGGGTATCGGCTTCTTAGTATCAGGCGCTATCATAGCTTCCGTATCTCAGTTTGTAATTCAAATGAACTGGTTGACTGCTATGGGAATAGCTATGGTAATCATCGCCCTGGTAATGATCGCCCTTGGCAGGACTATACCCAAGCTGTCTCCCGAAGCAAGTCTTATATTGATGGAGACCGGTACTGACAATATAGCCTCCCTGCTGGAAGAGCTAGGTATCAGTTCAAAGGCTATTTACCTGCCGCCGTCATCTGTAAATACCAGACCGCAAGCCCTTATTCCGCTTCAGGAAAAGCCGATAAACGCCCAGTCCATAAACTCATTGCCGCAGCGCTGATAGTTAATTACGGTTACGGCGGCGAAGACATCGGCCTGCTGGTAAGTACGGCCGGTTCGGTAGCCAGCCAGATGCTGGAAACCAAACCTGGAGCCTCGCCATCAGAATACGAAGCGGCTCTGATATCGCTACTGATAGGTGAACTCGGTGCAGCTGAAAGAATTAAGGTTACCGCCAACAAGCATACTATTCTGGTAGTAATCACTAACCCCGGTATCAAAGGTAGAACCAGTCGTGCCGATAGTTGCCTTGGCGGGCCGCTGGCTCAGATTACGGCTACCGTTGCTGCCATCGCCTGGGGCAGGCCTTTTATCATCAGCAAGGAGGAGCACCGCTCGGAGAAGTACCTTGTTGAACTTGAGGTGATAGCTTGAAAATATATAACCGCTATATCTTTATACTGGCAACCCTTCTAATGATAAGCACCATTATTCTGACAGCTACAGGGCAGAGCTCGCTGTCTGCCTATTACACTGTCTATGTCATCGAAGCCATGCTACTTACCGAGCTATACATCTATTTTAACTCCAGGGCCAGGCGCGGGCTCGGTTTTATTAGCGGTTTTTTATTTACCACCTTTATGGTAATCCTATCACTAGAGGTCGTTAAGGTATTAGCATAGGCTCAGAGACCAGATAGATGAAAAGGCTTTTTACTGTCCTTATTCTAGTTGCCCTTTTACTGGGCTCTTTGCCAGGTATTTTAAGTCTTGCCAGCCAATCGGCACGCCCCACGAAGATCCCTCCACCGCCAGCGAAACACATAATCCTATTCTTCTACTGGTTCTTTATGGAGATATCTTTAACCTCACCTCCCTGAGCCGTTATCAGGATGCCCGGGAACTTCTTAATACCGCCGGATTCGCCAGTATCCCTGCTGATATAAAATACATCATCAACCGCTATAACGAGCTATCGCAACAGCTGGTAAATACTCTCGACGACCTGGAAAAGCTTATTGACGAGTCAGAACAGCTGCTAAATAATTTTAAGCTGGAACAGTCCGCACAAAACCTTGAAGAAGCGGAGGTTATGTCGGGCGACGCCGTTTCTTTACTCGCCGAAATAGAAGCAGCCACAGATAACCTTGCTATAGAGCTGGGAGTCTATCTGGCTGAAGCCGATTACAGACTTATACAGGCTTACGACCGCCTGGAAGATATTCTGGACAGGATTCACCAGCTTATCAGCCGTCTTAACCAGATAATTGGTAACCTAAGCGATAGATATATCTCTCAGAGCCAGGTCAACCTAAGAGATACCGTGCTTACTCTGTTAGCAAGCCCGGCATCTCTATTCATCGGCCAGTATCTTACAGCCGGCGGCAGGCTTACTTCGGATAATGAGCCTCTGGCTAATAGAACGGTGGTAATAAACCTTGATGATAACACCTTCTCCGTCATTACCGATGAAAACGGCTCTTTCCAGACCGGTATCGTTATACCCTATCTGTATGTACCAAACATGACCCTCAGAGCCAGCTTTAGCCCTATCGGCGAAGATATCGGCGTCTATATCGCCAGCCAGAGTCTTTCCGTTATAATAAATACTCTCTTTTATACCACTACTCTGGAAGCGTCGGCGCCGGATTCGTCCCGCCCGGGGCTTTCTGTGGTTATCGAAGGGCAGATTTATTCTCCCGACAGCACCCAGGAAAGAACCGCCCTAATTCTTCTTGATGATAGGCTGATCTACGAGCAGGAAGTAAACGGTTTTTTCAATATTAACCTCACTATTCCGGATGATATCGCCGACGGAAATCATGCAATCAGCATCATAGTATCTCCCGAAGGACGCTCAAGCAGCGCCCGCAAGGATTTGCCGATTAGTATATCCAGATTGCCGATAATGCTTTATATACAAATACCTTCTATTGTCCTGTTGCCTAATTCCATAGAGCTAAGCGGCCGCGTTAGTTCTCTTGGCGAGCCCGTAGCTAATGCCCACATTGACATCATTTTTAGCAAAGAGCAGATTAGTACCGCTACAGATGACCAGGGCTATTTTAGCGCTATAGTTAACACTTCTCTCGACCTTTCCCTGATGGGTCCCCAGCAGATAGCTTTTTATGTAACGCCTGTTGAGCCTTATTATGCTTCTCTTGAACTGGAAGAATGGCTGTTCGCTATTAATACGGCCAACATCGGCTTTATAGCGTTTATCTTTATTTCTCTGGGAATTATAACTTTTACCCGCCTAAAATCTAAACCTGCCGTTAAACTATCTGCCTTGGTTTATTCCGAAGTTGAAAGTTCTGAACCTGAAGCCGACGAGTTACCGTTAAGACCGAAGCGCAGCTTGAGCACCGCCAGGAATGAAATCTATACCATTTATCTTAAATGCCTGAAGGTAATTGAACAAACCACTAAAACCGCTATGTCTCCGAACGCCACCTTAAGAGAATTTTCAGACAATGTAAAGCTTTTATTAGAAAGGGTTTCTTCTCCTTTTGAAAGGCTGACCCGAATAACCGAAATGGCCCTTTACGCCGCCAGCGAGCCGGGGAAAGGTCTGGCTGCCGAAGCTTCCGAACTGGCAAACACCTTAGAAAAGGAAATAAGCCGTTGAAATCGCGTAGTTTAATAATCATTTCCTCAGCAGTTACCGTAGTAGTTCTGGCGGTAATGATGTGGTTTCTGCCGATAAACGACGATTTCAGCCTTGATAATCCCTACTGGAACGGCACCAGTGATATCGTCAGCACCAATTCCATCACGAACCTTGCTTCTTTCGAAGAACTAGCTCAAGTTCCGGATAACTCGGCGCTGCTGCTGGTACCTTATATTGAACTCACCAACAACGAGCTTATGCTTCTCAAGGATTTTGTAACGGGAGGCGGTACTCTGATTCTGTCCGACGACTACGGCTACGGCAACCGGATACTCAACTCTCTTAATCTTGAGGTGCGATTCTCGGGGCAGCCCTTGCTCGACCCGCTCTTCAACTACAAGAACCAGAACCTGCCCAGGGTATATAACTTCGGAACATACGGGCAGACGGATGAAAACTTAAACCTCATTTTAAACCATGCCACCTGCCTGACCGATGTCAAGGATAGCCAGGTGCTGGCTCTTTCCTCTTCTTTCAGCTATCTGGATGGCAACGGCAACGGTGAGCACGATGACGACGAAGCCAGCGGGCCGTTTGTTTTTATTTCCGAACATTTTATAGATTCAGGAAGGGTTATACTTATCGCCGACCCCAGTATCTTCATCAACGGCATGGAAGAAATTTCCCTAAATTACAGCATCATCAAGCAGGTTGCCGGCATAACCGCCGGCGAAGTTTATATTGACCAGCTTCATCTGCCTTATTCCAAGTTAC
>DAOUMG010000156.1:0-4058 GCA_034411935.1 Dehalococcoidaceae bacterium | reverse complement strand
AAAGACCTCGTCCCATCCCGAATCACCGAGATCGGCAGCGGTAGACTCGATAGCGTGTCTAACCTGGGCCGCCGTCCACGTGGGGTTTTGGGCCCAAATCAAGGCAGCCACACCGGCCACATGGGGGGTGGCCATTGAGGTACCGTCGAAGAACCAGTAACCCAGATCGAGGGGATCGCTGGTATTAGGATTAATAGTCTGTTGAAGAACGCCATCGGGATAAGTATCACTATTCTGATCAACTAAAGTATTGCCACCGGGCGCTGCTATATCAAGGTAGGAACCTGTATTTGAGTACGGTGCATGGCCCTGATCATACTGCGTAGCTCCCACGGCGATGACATACTCGTTGTAGGCTGCCGGGTATAAAGGGGTAGTGTCCGGATAGTCATTACCAGCGGCAGCAATTATAAGGACACCGGCATTACTGGCATAAATAATGGCCTCTTCTTTGGTGTCCGAAGGGGGACCACCACCGCTATAATTAATGATATTGGCACCATTGTCGGCAGCGTAGTGAAAGGCATCAGAAAGCTGGGCAACGGTACCGCCACCGATACCAAGCGTTTTTAGCGGCATAATGGTAGTATTAAAAGCTATCCCGGCTACACCTAGACTATTATTGGTGCTCTGGGATATAGTGCCGGTAACGTGGGTGCCGTGGGAATTATCGTCGTTGGGATGGGCATCGATGTTGACAAAGTCCCAGCCGTTAATATCATCCGTATAGCCGTTTAAATCATCATCGATTGAATTACCGGGGGTTTCGCCAGGGTTGACCCAGAAATTGGTATTTGCCAGATCCGGTGCTTGTAGGTAGTCATAGACTGTGCCACCAGACTCATCATAGTCCTCATAGGCCACACCAGTATCAATGACAGCCACGATGATGCTTGAGTCACCTCCGTAAAGTGGTGAGTCGGTATCCAAATCCCATGCAATTCCCAGATTGATCTGGATGAAATTCCACTGAAGTGAGTAGCCGGGATCATTGGGAGTATATACTATATGATCAATGTAGTTGGGCTCGGCATATTCCACTAAGGGATTACTAGCATAGATACTAACCATTTCTGATACCGACTTATCCGCGGGAATCTTTAAGATCTTATATCCTGAGAAGGGGCTGGTATAGCTTACTGTGGTTGCCAGACTCTTGTTCAGTTGTGTCTCTGCAGCGCTAGAGATACTGTCTTTAAACATAACAATTATCTCGTCAGCAACATAATCTGCCGAAAAGTCGGGTGGTCTGGTATACTCACCGGCGATAGGAAGTTCATTGGCAGTCAAAATGTAGGCAGGAACAGACCTAAACCCTATCGTTATTAATACAAGCAATACCAGGATGATTAAACCAATGGTTCCGGTTATCTTGGAACATCGCATAAACAATTTCTTCATGATCAGGAATCCCCGACTTCATGTTCAATATAGTTGGGCTCGGCATACTCCACAATCGATTGCTGGTTGTAGATATCTACCATCTCGGCTACTGTCTTCCCTTGCGGGATCTCTAGGACCTTGAAGCCTCCGCCAGGGCTTACGAAAATTACCAAAGTTCCCAGGCTCTGGTTTAGCTGATTCTCGGCTTCGGGCGTAGTTCCTGCTTTGAACTTAACAATTATCTGGCCGGGGACATATTCTCCATTTTGATAAGGATCCTTAGGGCATTCCTCAAACAGTGGTAAATCACAGACAATCACCTTATAAAGAGACAGTAATCCTAGCCCGGCCAATAGAAATATAATAATAGCCAGGATAATTACTCCAATCTTTGTAAACCTGCCTTTTTGGAATATTGCTGTTTTAATATCCATTAGCTATCCAGGAGAAACCAATATCATAACTACCCTGGTAAACACCATGCCAATAAAGATGATAAAAAGGAAGGTCGATAGAATGGTAAAGCGGGCCCGATAGCTGCTGATTATTAAAGAACCCCTGCCTGTATTGATCGACTGGGTAAGTTCCAGGAAAATCAGCAGGCTAATCAGCACCAAAGTTATGATTATACCGGTGTTTAAGCCGCTACCGGTGCCGAAGTTGTCGGTGAAGTACTCAGTGGAAATCATCGAGTTCATCACCGAAGTGGAAAAGGCGGCAAAGGAGACGAAACTGCTCATTATCTGTGACGGGTAGGCTGGTAAGGAGACCGCCTTTTCATAATTGCCACTATCTGAGCTGGTCCTCAGGAGGAAGTTAATCTGCTGGCCCCGTTCCAGAAGGTTCCGGTAGGCATACTGATACTTGGAGCTATCCCCGGGAGCAATGGAGGTACTCCCGCGCTCTACCAACTGGCCGTCTATATAAAACTGGTAGCTGGTAGTCACCGATTTATTGGTTGGATTGCCGATAACGAAGGTGGCTACCACCGGTTCACCAGTCTTGGGTACTTCGGGAATGACAGAGAGGGTTATTTCATCAGTGGTTGCATGGGTGGCGATCAGGAAACCCACCAGCAGCAGGATAGACAGCCAGGCGATGGCAATCTTTAAAACCAAGCCCTTGTCCTTGCTGCCTTTGATAATATTCAAAAAATACCTTCCTAGTTAAGATCAAAATAGTAGGTCACCTGTTCTACAGGTGTTGCCATCTCCCCCTGGTAGAGGGTAAGGCTGACTTCGCCCGTCGATACTTGTCCGGGGTCTATGTGACGAATGTAAGTATAAGTCTTACCCGGTTCGACCACGGCACTATCCGTAAAGACAATGCCGTCAATGGTTACTTCAATGGTGTAGCTGATATCGTTTTGTTGATCATTAACAATGTCGTACTGAAGTATCCACTGCTCCTGGCCGTCGATAATCTGGATATTCTTAGACTCTGCATAGTTTAATTCTGATGGAATAAGGTAGATTATGGCGATAAATACAGCCGCCAGTATCACTATCGATAACAGAAAAATCAGTCTCAAGCCAGATAAACGGATCACTAATGCACCTTCGTAAATACTACCCGCCTAATTATTAACCTATTTCTTGAAGGTAACTACTATGAAAGAATAGTATTTTGAGGTTTTGAAGTCAACACAAGATATTACCTGTTTCACGAGAACAATCAACCTCATTCTTAGGAGGTAGTTTAGTAGCCGGGAATAATAATATAGCGTCGGAAGACTCGGTTACTTGCCTGTGATACGAAGTTCCGATATCATAATTACATGACCAGAAGGATATATTTATCATGCGGTGACTCCCGCTTTAGCGTGTCTTATACCTTAAGAAAAGGCGGCGGTGAATCTATTGTCCTGATACATGGTCTTGGCGCCTGTATGGATGGCTACAGAGACATCTGGGATTTTCCTGGTTACCAGAATTACTCGATCCTGACATATGACCTTCTTGGTTTTGGCGACTCTGAAAGGCCAATGAATTTTTCATATTCTATGGAGGCCCATGCCGAAGTATCTCAACTGCTAATAAAGGAACTGAATCTAAACAATATCCATCTTGTAGGTCATAGCATGGGAGGGGCTATCGGTCTACTTGTGTGCCCAAAGATGAAACCTATAATCAAATCTTTCGTCTGCGCAGAAGGAAATCTTATTAGTGAAGACTGTACGGGGAGCAGGGAAGCTGTTGGCTATTCACTAGAGGATTTCCAGAAGGAAGGATTTGATAACCTGAAGTCGCAGATATCTATTGAGATAAAGGGGTCATCTGGTAAAGATAAGAGCTTGGATTTATACCTTGAATGCCTTTCAAAATGTGACCCTTATGCTTTCTACAGAAGCTCGGAATCCTTGGTAAAGTGGTCTGATAGCGGTAAACTGCTTAAATTATTCGTTGATCTGGATATAGCTAAATACTACCTATTTGGAGATAAAAACAGGAATTCACCGACAGTAAAACTGTTATCTACGGTGCCTAAGGTAGAAATAACTAATGCTGGACATGCAATGATGAATGATAATCCACAAGAATTCTATCAGAAGCTTCTTGAGGTGCTTTAGGAAGGTATTTTCTATTTTTTACTAGCAGCCTGCTTTCTCCACTGAATGAAGTAACCGAGTGAAACTAGAGTAAAGCGTGATGTGAAGCAACAGTTTTCAACTAACT
>DAOUMG010000155.1:0-1830 GCA_034411935.1 Dehalococcoidaceae bacterium | reverse complement strand
ATACCGGGAACATACTTGTAGTAGCCTGGGGAAGGTGTGAAAACTGCGTCTATATTGCTCTCAAACGAGTAGAGAGACGATAAATGGTTAGCAGGTAGTAACAGGGGATTTAAAGATGAGTGAATTGATAGGAATTCTACTTATTCTGGTGGCTTCTTTTCTTGGCATAATCGTAGATAAATAATGATTGAGTACTTTTCCGGGGGAAATAAAAATGGCTCAAAGAAAGGATAGAGACGGCAGACTTATTAAAGATTCTATAAAAACGGAGCACTTATCCCGATATACAAACCCTCTATGTCATAATATTCTTGGATATGTTGAATATTATAAGAAAAAATAAAGATCTTCAAGGAGGTGCAATCATGCTAAAGGCAACTTTAAAGAAAGAGACCATTAAGGCGCCTTCCTCAAGTAGTGAGGCTTCCGGGGATAGTCATAAGGAGGTATTCCCAGGGCAAACACTTGTAGAGGAGAGAGACCAACAAAATATTGAAAAGGCTATTTTTATTTATCGGGTAAAAACAGATTTCGGCCAGATGGTGGTGATGTCAAGCAATAATAAGATTAGGTCATGGGTGATATAATATAAGCGATACAATAATAGTATCAACCGGAGGGCAATAGCCATCTCTGAAAGCTTCAGTAGAGTGCAAGATATGCAAATAAACGAACTCCTAAAACTGATGATAAATAAAGACGCTTCAGATTTACACCTCACGGTACCAAGCCCGCCGGTGTTCCGTATTGGCGGTAAGCTTATACCACAAGATGATATGCCGCCGGTAACAAACGAAGATATTGAACTCGTCCTGGAACAAGTTTCTACCAAAGAGCAAAAGCTGGTTTTCGATAAAGAATGGGAGCTGGATTTTGCCTACTCTGTTCCCGGGCTAGCTAGGTTCCGGGTTAACGCATTGCGGCAGAGAGGTATAATTAGTCTTGCTTTCCGGTTTGTACCGTTTTACATCCCGTCTATTGATGAATGGGGGCTACCTCAGGTTTTCAAGGAGCTTATTCTCAAACCGAGAGGACTTATTCTGGTAACCGGTCCCTCCGGTAGTGGTAAGTCCACTACCCTGGCAGCGATGCTTAGGTATCTTAATGAGAATGCGATGAAAAACGTTATTACTATTGAAGACCCTATTGAATTCGTATTCCGCAATAAAAAATGCCTCATCCGGCAGAGAGATCTTGGGAGCGATACCAAATCATTCTCCACTGCGGTAATACATGCTCTCCGACATGATGCGGATGTAATTGTCATCGGGGAGATGCGTGACCTAGATACGATAAGCGCAGCTATTACGGCGGCTGAGACAGGGCACCTGGTGCTTGGTACGTTACATACTATCGACGCTCCCCAGTCTATTGACCGCATGATTGACATATTCCCGCATGGTCAGCAACAGCAAATTAGAGTACAGTTATCACAAGTAATAGAGGCGGTAATATCACAAACCCTTTTGCCGGGCATTGATGGAGGGCGAATAGCTGCCTTTGAAATAATGCTTGCCAATAGCGTCGTCAGAAGACTTATCCGTGAAGAGAAACTCTACGAAATACAACACAATATAGAGATGGGCATGGGTAAACTGGAGGGGGCGCAGACTCTAGATCAGGCGTTAGCTGACCTGGTAAAGAGGAATATAGTTACCCTAGAAGAAGCTTTAATGAGAATAAGAAGTAGTAACCCGGAAAAATTCCGGCAGTCTGTTCAACCCCGGGTTGAAACAAGCATGCCTTAAGACACCGTTAGCAAAATAGTAAGAAACTAGTAGGATGTTAAATGGACAAGAAAAAAATACTCATAGCCGATGACGAACAAAT
>DAOUMG010000154.1:0-3606 GCA_034411935.1 Dehalococcoidaceae bacterium | reverse complement strand
TTGCGATGTTTACCCACAAGTTTGCCGTCGCTTATGGCAAACAGAGTGTTGTATAACTTATCGGTCTTTGCATCGCGTTCAGGATGAGACAGAAAGATAACCAGGGAGCGTTGGCTACTCAAATCCACTATCCGCTTGACCCAGTCGTCAGGCTGCGGTTTTATCCAATCGGTTCCGATCACATCCGCAAAGTAGTATCCGGATATACAGAGTTCCGGTGTAACTACCCATCGGGCGCCTTGATCCGCCGCTAGACCAATAAGCCTCCTAATATTACTCCGGTTTGTTTCAACCTGTGCCGGCAGCGGGTCATAATGGATGAGCGCGCATTTCACCTTAGTAGTCGATCCCTTCCCTTGGTGCAATGCCGTTGTCAAAAGGATGTTTGATGTTATCAAGGTTGGTGACGTAGTCTGCTCTAGTAATGATCTGGTCGTCTGCATACCGTCCGGTTAGAATCAGTTCTGTAGATGGCGCTTTCGCATCGATAAGTTTCAATACCGCTACTACGTCTATCAAGTTCCAGGCAACAGCAGTATTTAATTCATCCAGCATGATAAGGTCATACTTCCCGCTTGCCGCAGCATCCTTCGCAATCTTTAACGCCTCCACGGCAAGGTCACGGTCCTCTTCTTTGATATAGGAAGGCCCTAGGAAACCCGACCTTCCTTTTACTACATATTCGACTCCAAGTTTCTTCAAAGAAGTGTATTCTCCCTGGCCGTGAAAACCTTTCATAAAAAAAACAGCGAATACTTTTAATCCATAACCAGCCGCCCGTATCACTGTACCCAAGCCTGCCGATGTTTTACCACGCCCGTCACCGGTAAACACCTGAACCAAGCCTTTTTCACTCATAGTCATCCCCTTAGAATCATTGAGGTGGTCAATGCTAATAAACAAACCATTACTAGTGCTGTCATGCTGACTCGATAGAGTCCAACGGCTTCAGTGATTGTTGAGGAGGCGAGTTCTCTGAAAGGCTGTCCGATTTTATATGAACCCACTTTAAATAAACTTACCCCTAACGCTCCGGCGACTGCTGCCATCGGCCAACCCCCGTTTGGTCCTGGCGTTTTACAATGCTCGGTTGTCATTATATGCCAAGCCTTCTTAGTATCAAGCTTCTTCAACCAGGCGGCGAGTATAAAAAAGATGGCAGTAAGCCTTGAAGGAATAAAGCTGGCCGCGTCATCAAGACGAGCGGCGAATTTTCCAAGGTACTCATATTGCGCGTGGTAGCCAATCATGTTATCCAAGGTGTTGATAACCCTGTAGGCAACAGCCCCAGGCACCCCCCAAAATAGGAAATAAAAAAGCGGTCCGGTCACAAAATCCGAGGCGTTTTCGGCAAGAGAACGCACACTGGATGAAATAATATCATCCTTGGTGATTTGTTCCACGTGGGTGACCGTGCTGAACAGACCCTGCATCTCGTTTGGCACCGCCGTCTCTGAATCGATAATTTGTTTTGTCTTTTCGGCCACTTCCCATTGCTGTTTTAGGCAAAATGCCGGTTTCAATAAAATGGCACCCGCAAAAATATAAACCCAGTAATTGACCTCTCTTAGCCAGCTAAGTAACAGCCAGGTTGCCACAGCGAAGATCGATATAAGCCCTAAACTTACAATCATACCGTAGAGAAATTGAATTCCAGGCTTGAATCGTAAACCAGGCTTAATGACCGCTCCGGCCAGGCGTCCCGCCCAAACCGTCGGATGTAGTCTTACGGGATACTCCCCTATTACCAGGTCAATGGCCAGAGCGAGGAGCAATATGAGGATGAGGTCCAATTCAGAATCCTCTTGAATTCTTTATCGCATCAATAGTGGATTGTGTGACTGCGGTTGCTATCATCTCGCCAAGTTTTGTGTGACCACCGACGTAGGTGTACTTGTGCTCCAAACCAGAGACAACGATAATCTGGTCGGTCCCTGTTCCGGTGGCTAACCATTCAGGATGGTAGGCACTTCTTATATCCAGTTCCTGAAGAGCGACGTTCTTAGCCTCAGTAATGGTGATAAAGGAAGATGCTAGAGCCGGAGGCTCAAGAATCGCATTGGTAAAGACTATCGTATTAATTGTACCTATCTTTTCAAACTTACCGTGGCGTTCAATACCACTGGCCTTGTCTTTGCCTATGCGCATGGCGTTGGTTTTAACTCCTGCGGTCGTTAGCGCCAGAACCCAGAACTCATCGTAAATCTCCTTAGACCAGGCTACTCTTTCTTGTTTGAGACCGGTAGATAAAAAGGCGATATCTTCAATCGTCGTTCCCAGTTCATCAAGAACCTCTTTCATTATCTGACCGTATGTTTCTTGCCAGCTTCTTGACTCATCATGCATGTAATCCCAGAGCTCACGTGGTACATGACAATTGCAGATAACATCAGTCTCCTTGTAACCATGCCGGGTGGAAAGCATGGCTCTCTTTTCGGGAATAGTTATGACTAAAGTGTCAGTAGCAGCTCCGATTGCATGATGAAATATCACATCCACATTAATGCCGTGGAAACAGCCTATGGGCTTTCTGGGGAGTTTGGCGCTTTCAGTCATGATTTGTTTGTCCTTACACTAATAAAGTCTTATTACTTCATACATCAAATCTTGTTTTTCGAGTTTCGTGGTAGTCTGCTGGGTGCAAGTTACATTCAGTAAATGGCGTTTTGCCGTCGCCACCGCCAGCGCCATTTCTTCCTGAGTCGCCCGCCGCCAGGGATTAGCACCACCCGATTCAAAGTAAGCGTCAATACGATATGGAATTGTTTTATCAATACTTGCGATAAATTGAGCGACCTTTTCAGTTTCTTCTATATCAATCAACCCGGGGATGAATACACTTTCTGCCCTTAACCGGATCCCCATTTCGTGGACTCTGGAAAAATTGCGTAGCAAATGCCGGTTTGAGCGCAAAGTGTATTCCTTATAGATATCTGGCGTAATGGCCTTGAGGCTCATTACCACTTCATCGGTGTTGGAAAGATCGGGTAATTTAATACCGTTGGTATTTAAAGTGATGTAGCATCCAAATTCTCGCTTCAGGGCGGCAGTGATGCCTCCGTAACCGGGGTCAATGGAGGCTTCCTGCCCCTCAAAAAGTACTTCCTTAACCGGGACTTGCCGTAAAACAGATAAGAGTTCATCGATTGAAAGAAATTGAGATGGGTCATCAGGTGGCGGCAAATGCGGATTCCGCATTACTACGTCAAGGTTTTCTTCTAAAGCTAGGCAGTTTACTTCTTTGAGACAAAGGCAACCGCGGCATTTTAAGTTGCAGCCCCAATGAAAAAGATATGCTTTGGAAATTTCAGGGGCATATGCAACGTGATAAACCGTAGTAGATGAAAATATTGAGGTGTCATTTGTTGCTACGATTTCTGCCATAAAAATACCCCCTCTAATAGAGGGGGTAGCTCGTTATGCTTTCCCCCTCCTAATTCCCACTGGAGGCGGATGCCGGGGCCTGGCGCTTTGCTGACTCATGGTAATTAACCACACACAGTAGGCGGTACTGTGCCGGATTCACACCGGCTTTCTCTCCGTTCACCCTTTTAAAAAGGGCTGTACCCCGGAATCATATATCCATTGTTAGGAACGCTACCTACG
>DAOUMG010000153.1:0-2965 GCA_034411935.1 Dehalococcoidaceae bacterium | reverse complement strand
AGATAGCCAGATGTCAGGTTATGCATCAGGGCAGGGTGCCACTCCATACTTTGAGAGCCGATATTGATTATGGTTACACGCAGGCGCATACCAGCCTGGGTGATATCGGCGTAAAGGTGTGGATTTATCGAGGTGATATTCTGCCTGAGGTGAGCGGCGAAGGAGCGATTGAGGAAACAATCGTCAAAGCGGCTGAAGAAGTAGAAGCGGTAGAGGTAGCAGAAACCGTCGGGCTTTCTGAAAAACCGTCAGCAGGAAAAGAAGACGAAGCTAAAGAAGAGGTTAAAGAGCTAGAAGAAGCTGGGAAAAAGCCGGCCAAGCCAAGAAGGAAGAAAACTGCTGAGAAAAAAGAAGAAGTAACTGAAAAACTAGAAACTGCAGAAGCGAAGGAAGACAGGAAAGAAAAACAGGCTGAGCCGAAGAAAAAGACTAAAGCGAAGACAGAAACTGAAGCTAAGGAAAAGCTAGAGAAAAAGACGGTAACCAAGAACCAAACGGATGAGATAAAACCGAAGAAAAGACTTACCCAGAAAGAAGCCAAGGCGAAGGTTACGAAAGAACCTGCCGAGGTTAAAAAGGAAGAAAAGAAGGCCGAACCGAAAAAGCAGAAAGCAACCAAGGCTAAGGCCGATACAGATAAAAAGAAAGTAAAGCCAAAGGAAAAGGATGTTACAACCTAAGAGGGTAAAATTTCGTAAAAGCCACAAGGGACACCGTCGCGGTGGTGCTCAGGCAGGCACTGAAATCACTTTCGGTGACTTCGGGCTACAGGCGCTAGAAGCTGCCTGGATTACCAGCCGGCAGATTGAGGCAGCCAGAAGGGCTATTACACGATATGTCCGGCGAGGCGGCAAGATATGGATTCGTGTATTTCCAGATAAACCGGTAACCAAGAAACCGGCGGAAACCCGTATGGGTAGCGGTAAGGGAGCCCCGGATCACTGGGTGTCAGTTGTACGGCAGGGAAGAATTATGTTTGAGATTGGCGGTGTGGATGAGGATACGGCTAAAGAAGCCATGCGGCTGGCCTCACATAAGCTGCCGATAGATACCAGGTTTATCTCTAAAGAGACAAGCATCGGCTCTGTCGTCAGAGAGGGAAGCTAATATGAAAGTTGCCGAAATACGGGCACTTAGCGATGAAGAACTGAAAAAACAGTTCCAAGAGTCTCGCAAGGAGCTTTTTAATTTACGCTTCCGTCTTGCTACAAAACAGCTGGTTAATCATCGTGAGTTGCCCAGGGTTAGAAAAGATATCGCTTGCTTAAATACGATAATGCGTGAGCGGGAGCTAAAGATAAGGTAGGCTTATGGAGACGAAAAGAAATACCAAGATAGGCCATGTACTTAGTAATAAGATGGATAAGACGGTAGTGGTGGCCGTTGATATTCGTAAAAAGCACCCTATATATAAAAAGAGCTTTAAGAGAACGGTAAAATATAAGGTTCATGATAAGAAGAACGTCTGCAAGATAGGCGATACCGTTCAAATTATTGAAATGCGGCCGCTATCAAGAGAAAAGAGATGGCGGGTGGTTGAAGTATTAGCAGAAAATAAACCTGAAGAAATAAAGGAATAGCTATTAGGACGGTTAAATGATACAGCCATATACCAGATTAAAAGTTGCCGATAACACCGGCGCCAAGCAGATAATGTGTATCAATGTTCCCGGCGGTTCGGGTAAAAAACAGGCACGAGTAGGTGATGTTATAGTGGCAGCGGTTAAAAGGGCGGCACCTGATGCCATAGTTAAAGACCATTCGGTGGTACGGGCGGTAGTCGTCCGTGTCGTCCAACCTTATTGCCGGCCTGACGGGTCTACCATAAAATTCGATGATAACGCCGCAGTGATACTGGATGAAAAGAATAATCCTCAAGGAACCAGAATATTCGGTCCCGTAGCCAGAGAACTGCGGGACAAAAACTACACGAAGATTATATCTCTGGCGCCCGAGGTTTTGTAAAAAGATGAAGATAAGAAAAAACGATAACGTAATGGTACTAGCCGGTAAGGATAAAGGCAAAAAAGGTAAGGTTCGTTTTGTCTATCCTGATAAAGAACGGGTAATGGTCGAGGGTGTCAACATGATAAAGCGGCACGCTCGCGCTCGTAAACAGGCAAGACAGGCCGGTATAATAGAGCGAGAGGCTACCATAAACATATCTAATGTAATGCTGGTTTGTGGAAAGTGCAATAAACCAGCCCGAATCGGCAGCCGGACCTTAGAAGACGGTAAAAGAGTACGCTACTGTAAGTCCTGCGGCGAGGTGATTGATTAATGTCGGCTATCAAAGATAGATACCGCAGGGAAGTTATTCCGGCTCTTAAGGAACTCCTGAAATACAATAATACAATGGAAGTACCGCGTCTGGAGAAAATTGTGCTCAACATCGGTGTCGGCGAGGCGACTCAGAACGCCAAAGCGCTGGAGGCGGCAGAGGCAGACCTTACCGCCATCAGCGGGCAGCACCCGGTGATAACCAGAGCCAGAAAATCGATAGCCGCTTTTAAGCTGAGACAGGGAATGACGGTGGGCTTGAGGGTAACGCTACGTGGTGAGCGTATGTATAGTTTCTTTAGCAGGCTGGTTAACGCAGCCCTGCCCAGAATGAGGGAGTTCAGGGGTGTTCCCGTGGGGGCATTTGACGGCCGAGGTAATTATAATCTGGGAATCAAAGAGCAGACAATATTCCCGGAAATAGACTATAACAAAATAGACAAGCTGCGTGGTCTTGAGGTGACTATCGTAACAAGCGCACGTAGTGATGATGAAGCCCGGCATCTACTTGAGCAGCTGGGAATGCCGTTTAGCAAGGACGAGGAGTAAATATGGCTAAAACGTCAAAGATAATCAAGTCACGGCGCCCGTCAAAGTATAAAGTACAGAAGCATAACCGATGTCTGCGCTGTAGTCGCCCCAGAGGCTATATGCGCCAGTTCGGATTATGCCGTATCTGCTTCAG
>DAOUMG010000152.1:0-6315 GCA_034411935.1 Dehalococcoidaceae bacterium | reverse complement strand
TTTTATTGATTGAAGCGACGATACAACCACCCAAATCCCTCTCTGCCACTCCCAGCATGATGCTCTGGGCAGCAATGCCGATATCTTCCGTGAAGTAAGGATTTATCCCGGTATCTCTCAGTACGATTATATAAGCTGATGGTCTTTCCCCTTCTTCGGGCCCCTGCCAATCTTTAAAATAACCCGCCCAGGCGAGGTATGGAAATATTGCCTCGTTCTTTTCAGGCGTACTTGACAGAATATAACGCAGCGGTTGTAGATTTTTAGCCGACGGGCAGAGCCTCGCCAGGTTAACTAACTCACCAAGGAGTTCCTTGCTGATAGCGAAATCCTGATAAAATCGCCGGTAGCTTCTGTTCTTAAGAACTAGCTCTTTAATCACTGGTATCTCTTTACTTCAAAGCGATACAGATTTACTGGTGAGGTATGCGGTATGCCCGCCTTCTGCTGACAGATAGCTACCTGTTCCTCGGCGGTATCGACTCCCGGTAAATCGGGCAGCAACAGCCCGCGGCCGAAGCCGGCTTCCACAATCAAGCCATACTTCTTTGGGTTAAGCTGTTTGATGCTTCTAATAGATTCCGGTTTGGTCAGCACATCAACGGTATAGCTTAGTTCATCAAGTTCTTCGGGTGCCACCGGGCGGAAGCGCGGGTCGCCGACGGCAGCGTTGATGGCGCTGGAAATAGTCTCCTGGGCTACGTTTTCTTTTTCCGGCTCGAAGGTGCCGATACAACCTCTGAGCTGTCCGCCTTTCTTTATACAGACAAAGACGCCGGACTTCTCTTTCATTTCCGGGGTCAACTCCTTCGGTTCTATAAGCTCGCCCTGCCTGATATACTTCTCTACCGCTTCTTTGGCCAGCTTTACCAGCGGTGGTGTCTCCGCCCTGGTTATTACTATGCCGGCATAGCCGACGACACTATCGTAATCCCCGGTAGCGTCGCCGCTGGTGCGATACTCTACCAGTTCGGCTGCCCTGGCGCCCAGTTCCTTAGCCGCCACCATCAGGCAAACAGCCGGAGGGTAAGCGCACATAGATATATTCTGCTCGGTGAATCTCCTGGTAAGTTCATCTTCATCAAGGTTTAGAATCGCCTCTATTGCCTGCTTATCTTTCTTCTCGGCTAACTCTTGAGATTCGTAATGGGTCATATCGCCCGAAGCCAGGATAACCGCTTCTTTGCCCGTGTTTTTTATCGCCCTGGCGATAGCTCTGCCGATTTCCTTATATACCTCTATATTGCCATGCGATATTACTATAGGTACTATCTTAATATCGGACTTAAAATACTGAAGTAACGGCAATTGCACTTCAACCGAATGTTCTCGCTGATGGGCGGCGGCATCCGCCTGCAGATACTGTGAGCCCGCCATTATCTGCTCCGCCAGATCGGTATCTATCTCCGCTTCACCCAGCGGTGTTGCCCACTTACCTTCCGTCATTATACTGAAAGGAAATCCCAGGCCGGTATGATTGGGCCCGATAATCACAAAGGTATCCTTAAATTTAATCCTGGAGATAACTGCACCGGCTACCGAACCGGAGTAGATATAGCCGGCGTGGGGCACCAGCGCTCCGATTATATCTTCTTTATCTGCCTTTTTATCAACTAATGTATCTATTAATGCCTTTAAGCCCTCCGCCTTTCCCGGATAGAACTGTCCGGCTGCTACTGGCTGTCTTATCATAGTTTCCTCCCTGCCTGGCTACTTCCTATAAAGTTAAGCTCGGCGCCGCAGAAACGGCAATGCGAGCCGTTAAGTCCAATAATGCTGGTTTCATAACCAGTTCTTTCAACTACATTACGACCACACTTAAAACATACGGTAGATTCGCTTTTATGGCCGGGTACATTACCTATATAGGCGAACTTAAGACCTGCCTGTTTACCGATATCGCAAGCCCGCTCCAGAGTGGCTATCGGCGTCGGCGGTAAGTCCGTCATCTGGCGATGTGGATAGAAACGGGTGACATGCCAGGGGGTAAGCTCGCCCAGCTCGTTTTTAATCCAGCAGGCGATGTCATTAAGCTGCTTGTCATCATCATTTAAGGTGGGAACGATATTAGTCACCACCTCTACATGCATCTGCCACTTATGTTTTGCCCTACTGGCCACCTCAAGGATTCCCCGCCACTTGCTTACCCTGGACAGCTTTCTGTAAAGCTTATCTGAAAAACCTTTTATATCCACCCGCCAGGCGTCCAGATAGGGACCGATGGTATCTAGGGCTTCCACGGTAGAGTAACCGTTGGTTACGTAGACGGTATAAAGCCCCTTTTCTTTAGCCAGCTTAGCTGTATCCAGGGTGTACTCAAACCAGATACCGGGTTCGTTATAGGTCCAGGCGATACCCTGGCAATTATTCTCGATAGCCATATCCACCGCCGCCTGTGGCTTTAATTCTCTGGAGAGACGCATCGCCTCATCGTCCTCGGGACAGGCTATCTGCCAGTTCTGACAATCCTTGCAGTGAAAATTACAGCCCCAGGTGCCTAAGGAAAAACAAAGACTGCCCGGATAAAAATGGAATAATGGTTTCTTTTCTATAGGGTCGACGGCCAGCGAGGATACCTTGGCATGGTTTAAGTTCTGTAAAACACCGCCCTTATTTTTATATGCCCGGCAGACACCAAGGTTTCCCTCCACAATCCGGCAGCGCCACTGGCAAGTATGACATTCTACCTGCCCACCGGCCAGTTTCTCATAAAGTCTAGCCTCAGGCATAGCTTACTCCTTATAATAATTATAGCACCACCATAAGTCAGATATATAATGGCGATACCGCTAGCAATCATAGCCGTAGACGGTAACTTTAATGCCGGGGTGTTACTTGCTGCTTTCTCCTCCAGCAGGAAATCCTTCCACGGGCGGCTTAAAAGCCTTTGCGAACATAAAAACGAAAGCTGACGGCTGCCCAATCCATCTTTCTTTATAGTCCTCTAAATGCCGTTGATGCAGTTTACACTATAAGCAATTTCTTATAAAACTAAAATCTTCAAAGCTTGTTCTTGACGGTTATGACAACAGTAGCTAGACTTATTAAACTATGAAGACAATAGGCTTAACCGGCGGCATCGGCAGCGGCAAGAGCACTTTTTCAGGATACTTAAAAGAACTGGGAGCAAGCGTTATAGATGCCGATACCATCGGGCACCGTGTGCTTGAATATAATCAGGTAAAGAATGAGCTTATAGCCGCTTTCGGCAACCGGATATTGGATAAATACGGCCAGGTTAGCCGTAAAAAGCTAGGCGATATTGTCTTTTACCAAGATAAAAATCTTCTTCCCGTACTTAACCGAATAACACACCCGGTAATACTTGAGCGTATAAAAGAAGAGCTTGATAGCTATCGTCAACAGGGAGTTAGCGTAACCGTTATCGAAGCGCCGCTTCTTATAGAAGCCGGCTACACCTCTCTGGTTGATCAGATCTGGGTCACCAGTGCCCCAGAAGAAGTAATCATAAACAGGCTCAAAGATAAGAACGGCCTACCATATTCGCAGATAATGAACCGAATCCATTCGCAGCTACCTGCCGAAGAACGCAACAAATATGCCGATATTATTATAAATACCGATGTCACTTTTAAGGAACTAAAAGAGAAGGCTAATGACCTCTGGCAGAGCCTTAACCGGTCATAAAAATATCAATAATACGATTGACATTTTTTAGCTCTGGTTGTATGCTTACGGTACTCATTTTATGAGTAATTACTAATTGTTAGGTGGTTGATATGTTTGAGCGAATTTTATTACCGCTTGATGGTTCTCCCCTGGCAGAAGAAGCCGTTCCCTATGCCGAAGAAATGGCTACCAGAATGGGTTCCGAGATAACTCTTATCCATATCTGTTCCCCCAAAGATAAAGAAGTACATAAAATGCACCGGCTCTATATAGAGAAAATGGCCGAGATTATGCAGAAGCGCCTGAAGGTGAAGGTCAAATCCCAACATTTTATCGGTGACCTAGCCGGTAAGGTCTGCGATTACGTTAATCAAAACGATATCGGTCTGGTTATTATGACCGCCCACGGCCGTAGCAAACTAAGGGTACGCTTGCTGGGTAACCGCGTCGATGGTATTTTCCGTCTGGTTAGCTGCCCGACGATGCTTATCCAAACGGTTGATACCAGAACTACCCGATGCGCCGGAGGTTGCTTTCATAACATCATGCTTTCGCTCGACGGCACCAAAATCGGCGAGGCTGCTCTGCCCGTTGCCGAAGCGCTGGCTAAAGGATTGGGCGTCAAACTGACGCTGTTTCAGATGGCTAAAGAATCGCAATATACCAAATCCGAGGACGATATCATCGGTGATACCGGCTTAAAAGACGACGAGTTAAACGCCGCCGAGATAGAGCTGGTTAAAGCTTATCTCGGGGGTATTAAAGAGAAATTGCAAAGTAAGGGCATAGAAGTTGCCAGTATAGTAACCATAGGCAATGACCCGGCTAAGGAAAGTACCAAGGTTGCCAATGAAGTTAAGGCCGACCTACAGGTTATGGCCAGCCGCGGGCACCTGCCGGTTACCGCCTGGGCGCCCAATAGCATCGCCCATAAACTCCTAAATACCAGCGACATCCCGCTGATGGTAGTCAAGAGTCCTTAAGTCTAGCAAACGAGGTATAATAGCCGTCATTACTTACCTTATTTCAGTGCATATTATCTTGCGGGTTTGTATTCCCCGATGGTTTTTGATAGAATAAGCTGTTTTGGAGGTATATTATTTACGCTGTTATTGAATCCGGTGGCAAGCAGTATATAGCCGGTAAGGGCAATATCATAGACGTGGAGCGCCTAGGCAGCGCCGATGGAGAGTCCGTCGAACTGGACAGGGTGCTGCTTATCGCCGATGGTAACAATATAACCGTAGGCAGCCCTTTTATAGAGGGAGCTAAAGTAATAGCTACTTCTAAAGGTGAGATAAAGGACGATAAAATAATCGTCTTTAAGTACAAGTCTAAAGTACGCTACCGCAACAAGACCGGGCATCGCCAGATTCATACTAGATTAATGATAGATAGTATTCTACCGCCCGGAGTAAAAAAGCCCAGGGTTACTAAAAAGAGCAAAAAGATAGAAGCCGAGGTTATTGACAATGGCGCATAAAAAAGGTGGTGGCTCCAGCCGTAACGGCCGCGACTCAAAACCCAAGATGCTGGGTGTTAAAAGGTACGCCGGCCAGACCGTTAACGCCGGTACTATTTTAGTAAGGCAGCGTGGCACCCGCATCCACGCCGGAGAAAACGTGGGAACAGGCAGAGACCACACCCTGTTTGCACTGATTGACGGCGTGGTCAAATACGAAGCCGCTAGTAAGGACAGGAGGAAGGCCAGCGTCTACGCCGGCAATTAAAGCTATGAAGCCTAAGATTCACCCCCAGTATTTCCCTGACGCCAAAATCGTCTGCTCCTGTGGTAACACTATAGTCACCGGCTCTACTTCGAAGCTGCTCAAGGTTGAAATGTGTAGCGCGTGCCACCCTTTCTTTACCGGAGAGCACCGTATGATAGACACCGCCGGCCGGGTTGAGCGCTTCAAGCAGCGCTATAAGATTAAGGATTAACGCCTTTAGTTTAATAATGGATTATAATGGGGTGTTAAATCACCCCTTTTTTATTGTTGAGGTTAAATGACGGAGAAGTTTTACTACGGCGGGCAGGCGGTTATCGAGGGAGTGATGATGCGCGGCCAGAAGGCTACGGTTACCGCGGTGCGCCGTCCCGGCGGTGAAATAGGCACCAGGGTAAAATCGCTTTCCTCTCTTTATACCGGCCGTATGAGGCGTATCCCTCTTCTAAGGGGTATAGTCGTTCTTTTAGAAGCTATTGTTTTAGGCATAGGAAGCCTGATGTATTCTGCTAACGCCGCCCTTGAAGAGGAAGAGGAGCAGATTTCAGGCGGTTTTATCTGGATTATAGTATTCATTTCGTTTGCCTTCGCTATTGGTATATTTTTCATCGCCCCCCTTTTTCTGACACAAGCTTTCGGTTCCCACATCAGTTCCTCTTTGGTCTTTCACATAATAGAGGGACTGGTTAGGCTGGCTTTTTTCGTCATCTATCTCAAATTGATAAGCCTATTACCGGATATAAAAAGGGTATTCGCCTACCACGGCGCCGAGCACGCCACTATCAACGCTTATGAAGCCGGTATTCCTTTAGAAGCCAAAGCGGTAAAAAGCCACAGTACCTCCCACACCCGCTGCAGCACCAGCTTCCTCTTAACAGTGCTGGTGCTGGCCATAATCGTCTTCGCACTGGTTGGCCGCCAGGAAACTCTGGTTATGGTAGCCTCCCGAATTCTGCTG
>DAOUMG010000151.1:0-2445 GCA_034411935.1 Dehalococcoidaceae bacterium | reverse complement strand
AAAATGGTCTCCAGGTGGGTTTTATGCCCTATTTCCATGTTGGCTAGCCCTTTGAAAGTCTCACGGTAGGTCGAATCAATTGCACAAGCAGCCAGCTTGGAATAAAACTCTGCGGCTTCCTGTTCTTTCTTCATCGCCAGAGCCATTGCTTCCTGCGGTTTCATGTTAGTAGAAAGGATTGGCCCCTCAGTGGCTTCTGCCACCTTGTAATCTTGCGGTACTGGCAGATTTCGTAGCAAATTTTTATCTTTTTTGCACTTCTTCAGGAAATCCATGTGCCCTAGTTCATCTACGGCGAGTTGCTGAAAGGTCTTTTTGACATTCTGATCACGCGACTGATTCGCCACACTACTGTAAAATGCGTGCGACTCTTTCTCACGTTCAACTGCGGAGTCTAAAATGGTGTCGATATTCACTGGATCCTTCATAACACCTTCCTCACAAAATAGCCGATATTATATTACTATATTGCAGATCATAATGCAATAATAGAAACCCCGATCCGTGGATTTTGTCGTGATGCAGTCATGACCCAGGAGTGATAAACTATCACCCAGGAGGTGATGATGAGGCAGAAAGATAAAGTCCTGGGTGCCGAGATAGTGGGAGGTTTACGGGAGGCATCGACCCCATGGGCTGGTGCCTCTCTGCTTGTGGAGTTATTCCGCCGCTCTGGCTTAGAGGCCGCAGCTAACAAGGTGCTACCGCAGAAGGGGTCGGCCAAGGGGCTTAAGCAAGGGCAAATCGTGGAGAGCTTTGCATTGTTAAGTGCTTTGGGTGGCGATTGTATTGACGATATGGAGAGGTTACGAGAGGATGAAGGCCTGGAGGTATTACTTGGCTATCGCCCACCAGCTCCGGAGACAGCACGGCAGTGGTTAGACAGGTTCCACGATGAGGCGCTCATGATAGGCCAGCCGCTGCAAGGCAGTTTCATACCGTTGGAATCGAAGTCTCTGGTGGGCTTGAGAGAAGTAAATCGACGAGCTATATTGGCTTATATTACGGCTGTTCATCCGGAGTGGGATGTCACCCTGGATGTAGATGTCCAGTTGGTAGAAACCACAAAAGAGGGAGCCCAGCATTGTTATGAAGGGTATAAGGCCTTTCAATCAGCAAAGGTATCCTGGGCAGAGACTATGCTGGTGCTGGACGACGAATTCAGGCAGGGTAATGTCTCCCCGTCTAAGGATATAACCCGGCTGGTAGATGAAGCCTACGCTATGCTGCCACCGGGTTCGTGGCGGGTAAAGGTGCGCTCCGATTCAGCGGCTTATCAGCAGGAAGCTTTAGACCACTGGCGCAGCCGTGGCTGGGAGTTTGCTGTCAGTGCTGATATGAGCCGAGGTCTTAAAGCCGAAATCGAAAGGCTGGCCGAGGACGCCTGGCATTTGTGGAAAATCGAGAAAGACGGGGTAGTAAAGGAGTGGGCTGAGGTGCCCTATGTACCTACTCGGCATTATGAGAGGAGAGATAGCTACCCTTACCGGTATGTTGCGGTAAGGATACGCCGCCAGCAAGGGGAGTTTTTCAGGGATGGCACGAGTGTGCGCCACTTTGCCGTGGTCAGCAACCGATGGGATATGGAGGGGCAAGCTTTACTGGAGTGGCAACGAGGCAAGGCAGGCACTATTGAGCAGGTACACCATATCTTAGCCAACGAGCTTGCGGCTGGCGTATTTCCCAGCGGTAAACATGGCGCCAACGCTGCCTGGTTAAGGCTACAGGTGATTACACATAATCTGCTCCAGCTTATGAAAAAGGTGGCCCTACCTGAGGAATACGCTAGTGCCCACCCTAAGCGACTGCGATTTTCGGTGTTCACCGTGATGGGTCGCGTCATAAAGCATGCCGGGCAGACGCTGCTGCGCATAGCCGACCGGATACTGAAGGCGCTGATTGCTCCAGCGCAGATAAGGATCCGGCAATTGATGTGGGATACCAGCTAAAGCCACCAAAGACAATCGGTTTTCTACAGGACGATTCCCCAAGCCGACAGTTGGGAGGGGTAGGGTTTGCCCTCAGCGGTAATTTTACTGTCCAAATAATCGACTGACCACCCGCCAAAGGACATTTCTTAACAGTTGGCGATTATTCAATTGCTGTTGCGAACCTGAAAACCCTCAGTTTTTGCCATAACCCCCGTCCTTTCCCTAAAATCCACGGATTGAGGGGGCACATGCTTGTATCGCTTGATCCTCCGGCACAATCTCACCACCGCCATAACACTCAATCTGAACTCGCCCACCCGATGCCTCCTTAACGTAATTTGCCCAAGGTAACATAAGGTCTCTAACTTGGGCAGGGGCATATATTCCCTGCGCTCTTAAAGTAATAATTTCTGGTAGTGCCTCATCCGGTAGTTCTCCCGACGATGGGGCTACTGCTGGCGCTTGTCCAGGAACACAGCTTGCACATAGAAGCAGAGATGACGCCATTACTACT
>DAOUMG010000150.1:0-2953 GCA_034411935.1 Dehalococcoidaceae bacterium | reverse complement strand
GACGATTCCGGTCAGGTTGGATCCATTCTGGCGGAATTGCTCGGACTGCCGGCCGAGGTGCAGGGAGTAGAACACCTGCGAACCCCGGTTGAGAAAGGCGTGGAAATCATCGCCGGCATGCGCGGACGGACCTCTGGTATGGCTATTCCCTCATTCGTAGTAGATTTGCCCGATGGCGGTGGTAAAGTACCACTGCTACCTGATTATATAGTCGCCAGGACTGACGATAAGATTCTCTTCAAGAATTATCAGGGACGTTTGCTGTCCTACCGCAATCCCAGAACGGACGGTCTAACATGCGAGGAAGATATAGACCAACTAATCAGATCTGCCGGCCAATCTAATACAAAAGGAGTCACTGATGCGTGTAGGGTTAGCGTTTGATCTTAAAGACGCTATATCAACGGCGCCTGGTGCCCCCGATGATGCCCTTGAGGAGTATGACTCGTCCGAAACAGTACTCCTTATTATCTCTTCTCTTGAAGCCCTAGGGCATGATGTAGTGCTGCTGGGCGGCGGTCGGGAGTTCCTCAATAAGGTTCGGATTGAGGAAGGACTGGATATCGTTTTTAACATCGCCGAAGGGCGTGGCAATTACCCCGCCCGCGAAGCACAGGTGCCGGCGGTGCTGGAAATGCTGGGCATTCCATATACAGGTTCCGGGCCGCAGTGCCTGGCTATCTGCCTGGATAAGCCACTTACCAAGACGCTATTGAAGGAGGCCGGCATAGCCACGCCCAACTGGTGCGTTATTAGCAGCAGGGAAGAGCTTGAAAGATTCGGATGGAATACCTTTAGATTTCCACTGGTAGTCAAGCCGACCCGCGAGGGCTCGAGCAAGGGTATCTACGCCGACTCGCTGGTAACTACGGCAGAAGAGACTAAGGCAACGGCGCTAAGGTTGCTTGATGGCTATAGCCAGCCGGTAATGGTAGAGCAATACATCTCCGGGGAAGAGGTAACGGTAGGTATGCTGGGCAACTCGCCACCGCGGCTGCTGGGCATGATGCGAATCGTTCCCAGGAACATAAATAACCTCTTTATGTACTCTTTAGAGGTGAAGCGTGATTACAAGAACCTGGTGGACTACGAGTGTCCCGCACGGCTGGACGAGGAAGTGCTGAAGAAGATAGAAGAGGCCAGCCTGAAGACCTTTGCCGTACTGGGCTGCCGCGACTTATCGCGGCTGGACTTTAAGGTGGCCGCTGACGGGACACCCTACCTTTTGGAGATTAATCCGCTACCGGGCCTGGGTAACCACAGCGACCTGGTGATAATGACGCAAGGACTGGGCTTCACTCACAAACAATTGCTGGCAGCCATACTTGAAGCCGCTTTAAAGAGATACCCGCAGTGCGTCAGCGTGTAGCTATCGTCTACAACCAGCCGCAACATTCTCGTTACGATATAAGAGGAGAAGGTGCAGCCGTTAACGGTGTCCTGAAGGCGGTGGACGCCGTGCGGAACGCTCTTGTTGAGCTGGAATTTGAGGTTGCCTTAATCCCGCTAAAGCTTCCTTTAGAGGAAGCCGCCGAAAGTTTAAATATCCTTGACGCAGACATTGTCTTTAACCTTTTTGAGGGCTTTTGCGGCCAGCCGGAGACGGAGGCTTTTGTCCCCGAGGTCTGCGACCGTAGGGCTATACCTTACACCGGCTGCCCCGGTGAAGTGCTAAGGCTGGCGCTTGATAAGGTCAAAACCAAGGAGAAGCTTATTGAATGTGGTATAGCCACTCCTGATTTCCAGTTGCTCAACCCGCGTACATTTCATCTCTTCAGGCTGAACTACCCCTGTATAGTAAAACCGCTGGGCGAGGACGCCAGCCACGGTATCACCGCTCGGAGCGTTGTTTATAATGCGGATACTATGGAGGAACAGGTAACCAGGGTATCCGATGCCTATGGCGGCAGCGCCTTGGTGGAGGAGTTCGCCGATGGGCGCGAGTTCAACACCACCGTGCTGGGCGGAAGCGTCCTGCCCGTTTCAGAAATAGCCTACTTGTTGCCGACGGGGATGCCCCGACTGCTGACCTATGAAGCAAAATGGCAGCAGCAAAGCCTCTACTATAAGGGCACAAAGGCAGTTTGCCCGGCCTGCATAAACGAAGATGAGCAGAAAACAATTGCCCGTATCGCGCTGGCCGCTTACAAGGCTATCGGCTGTCGAGGCTATGCCAGGGTAGATATGAGGCTGGACGGCAATGGCAAGCTAAAAGTACTGGAAGTAAATCCTAATCCAGATATCTCACCCGGTGAAGGTGCCGCCAGGCAGGCCGGGATTGCCGGATTAAGCTATACTGGTTTTATAAAAAAGATTGTGGCACTGGCCGGGGAGATGAAGCAGTAGTGGCTGTAAAAATAAGGGCTATGTCCGGCGCCGATAAAAGGCGCCTGATGGAGATGCTGGATGGTATACCGCAGTTCAAGCCGGTTGAGGTGCTGGTTGCCGAGGAGGTCATAGATAGCTATCTTAAAGAAGGAAAGCATTCCGACTATAAAATACTGGTAGCCGAGGATGAGAACGGCCTGGCCGGATATATCTGCTACGGCCCGACGCCGCTGACGGAGAACACCTGGGATATCTACTGGGAGGCGGTGGCTATTGAAAGACAGGGGAGGGGCATTGGCGGGGCGCTGATTGAAGCCGCAGAGGAAGCAATACGTCGTACCGGGGGCAGGCTGATTATTATAGAGACATCTTCCGCGCCGTCCTATGAGAAAACACGGTGCTTCTACCAGAGCCACGGCTACGAAATCATCGGCCAGATACCGAATTTCTATACCCTTGGCGACCATAAGCTGATACTAAGAAAAAAGCTTAAGTAGAACTCATGCCAGACCACTGTCGGCAGTAAGGTACATATATTACCGTTCTTTATAACGGCCAGACTCTACCGGTGAAAAGCGATAGCCTTCTTCTTGCCGCGGTTCGAATCCTGGCTTCGCTTCTGGCT
>DAOUMG010000149.1:0-3597 GCA_034411935.1 Dehalococcoidaceae bacterium | reverse complement strand
TTAAAAGAAAAAATAGACTCCAGCTGGTTCAGAGCGGTGGCCGAAAGGACGCTATCTATCCAGTACGTTCAAGTAAATACAGAGGCGGGGCTGGTAATCACCGGAGATGAAAAGGTGAAAGAGCTGAACAAGACCTACCGCGGCATGGACGAAACCACCGATGTACTGGCTTTTTATATGATACCCGGGGCAAGCTGGCTGAAATCAAGTGAAAAGGATGCCTTCGCTACCCCGCCGGACGACATATTACACCTCGGCGAGGTTATTATCTCCTACCCTAAGGCGGTCAAGCAGGCAGACGAGCATAACCATTCGGTTAAAAAGGAGCTGGCAACCTTGATAGTCCACGGCATCCTTCACCTGATAGGTTACGACCACCAGGACAAGAGTGAAGAAAAAAAGATGAAAGCCAAGGAAGAAATAATACTTGAAACCATGGGAGACCTGTTTTAAGTGAAGGTGCTCGGCATAGCCGGCAGCCCCCGCCTGGGTGGTAATACAGACCACCTGCTGGCGGAGGTACTCAAAGGGGCTAAAGATAAAGGCGCCGAGGTAAAGACCATCTATGTCTGCGACCTGGATATAAGCCCCTGCCAGCACTGTAACTACTGCTACCAGACCGGCGACTGTAAAATAATTGACGACATAGTTAAGGTTTATGAAGAACTAAAGCAGGCAGACCGCATCGTTATTGCCTCGCCGCTACATTTTATGAGCGTCACCGCCCAGCTCAAGGCGATGATAGACCGCGGGCAGTCCCGCTGGGCTCGTAAGTATATCCTCAAAGTTCCACCGCTGGGAGATGATAAAAAACGGAAGGCGCTATTCGTTTCAGTTGGCGGGCAGAAACTGGCTAACCTCTTCGAAGCCGCCAAGACGACGGTCAAGGCATGGTTAGTAAGCCACGATATAGAGTATACCGGCGAGCTTACCTTCTCAGGTTTGGACGAAGCAGGGGCGATTGTTAAAAACCCCGAAGCCCTAAAGAAAGCTTATCTAGCCGGACAGAAATTAGTAACGGAAAGCTAAGCTTCATAGGCTCCGTTCAGCGTTATTGGAATCAGCTCTGAGAGGGCGGGGTGGATATGGATACCCTGGTTTATCTCGGTCACATGACCGCCTGAAGCCATGGCGTTGACCACTTCCTGAATCAGTATCGGGGCGTAGGGTCCTATTATATGAAATCCCAGGATATTGTCTGTTTTTTTATCTATAATTGCCTTGGCAAAGCCATCTTCCTCCGCCATCGCCTCTCCCTTGGCTGTATCGAAATATTTAGCTTTACCAACTAAAATATCGTGGCTCTGTCGCGCCTGGGCTTCAGTCAAGCCCACCGAGGCAATCTGGGGGTGGCTGTAGATGGCGTGGGGGGCGGCGCCGTAATCCATCTTTAAGCTGTCGTTATGGAAAGCGTTATGAGCCGCCAGGCTGGCCTCCCTGTTAGCCACATGGGTGAACATCTGCGTACCGTTGGCATCACCCACGGCAAAGATGTTCTTTTTAGTTGTTTCAAATAAATCGCTAACTTTTATAAAACCGTCTTTATTTACTTCTATACCGCTATTCTCCACCTTGAGCAGGTCTGCGTTTGACCTTCTGCCGACGGCCAGCATTATTGCTTTAGCCGAAAACTCTTTCCTATTACCGGTTTCTTTATCCTTAGCTATAACAACCGCTCCGCTCCCGCTCTTTTTAACTTCCTCTGCCAGCATACCTGTATGGATTGTCATTCTCTGTTTCAGTTTCTTTTCCAGTAAATCACATATCTCAGGCTCTTCGCCCGATATCAGTCTCTCAGCCATTTCAATAATAGTCACCTTTGTTCCCATGGCAGCGAAGAAATGACCGTACTCCACACCTATGTAACTACCACCGATAATAACCAGGCTTTCCGGCGCCTCATCAAGTTCAAGCACCGTCTCGCTGGTTAGATAGGCAACCTCTTTTATGCCTTTTATCGGCGGTACTACCGGCCTGGAACCTGAAGCCAGAAATATTTTTTCCCCTTTAATCTGCTGCCCGGCTACATTGAGAGTATAATCGGCGGTGAAATAGCCCTCGGCTTCATAAAAATCCAGGCCTTTCGTTTTTAAAATAGATTCTCTTATATGCTCCCCGGATTTAGTGACGGATTGCCTCATCCGCTTCATAATGCTCTTGAAATCTATATCCTTGACCTCGGCGCTTAAGCCTAGCTTATCAGATTGCTGAACTTCGGCTATTCTGTCAGCCGGAAATATCAATATCTTTGAGGGGATACAGCCTAAATTAAGGCAGGTACCGCCGAGCGGTCCCTTATCCACCAGAGCGACGCTATAGCCGTGGTCTACGGCTTCACTGGCGATAATCATTCCCGAACCGGAGCCAACCACGATTACATCGTAGTTTTTCATCTTAGGTATTACCGCCTGGCTATTCCCACCAGCTCTTTAATACCGGTTATTCCCTCATCTGTCATAAACTTCTCTATACCTTCAAGTATTTCCAGCGGTGCTTTTGGATTAACCAGACAGGCGGTGCCTACCTGTATAGCGCTGGCTCCCGCCATAATAAACTCCAGTGCGTCTTCGGCGGTGCTGATACCGCCGCAGCCTATTACAGGCACTTTTACGGCTCCAGCCACCTTATAGACCATAGCCAGCGCCACCGGTTTTATCACCGGCCCTGATAAACCACCTGTTATATTACCCAGCATCGGGCGTCTTTTATATATATCTACAGACATTCCTTTTAGAGTATTAATCAGCGATACGGCATCGGCGCCTGCCGATACCACCGCCTGAGCCACGGCTACGATGTCAGCCGTATTCGGTGTAAGCTTTACCAGTAGCGGAAGTGTTGTAGCCGCTCTGACTATAGAGGTTACCTTAGCTGCCTGTTTAGGCTCGGCGCCGAACTCCATACAGCCGGCGCTGACATTGGGGCAGCTTATATTAAGCTCAAGGGCGCTTACGCCGGCGACTCTATTAAGCTTTGAAGCTATTTCAGCATAGTCCGTGAAGGTTTCAGCGGCGATGTTGACTATTACAGGCACCTTCCATCCCGCCCAGATAGGCGCCTTTTCTTTAATCACACGCTCAACGCCTATATTCTGAAGTCCGATGGCATTAAGCAGCCCCGATTCTACTTCGGCCAGCCGCGGCTGGGGATTGCCTTCTCTGGGTTTAAGCGTGGTCGCCTTACAAACAATGGCACCCAGTCTCTGGATATCGCATAGGTCAACACATTCGGTACCGTAGCCGAAGGTACCTGAAGCTGTCATCACCGGATTAGCCAGTTTCAAACCTATTTTATTTTCAGGCGCCAGCTCAACAGAAAGATTCACCATTTCCTCCAGAGACGGTTTTTTGATTATAGGCCATTGGCAATAGCCTAGCAACTTTAAATTACTAAAACAAGGCAAATAAATATTGATAATTCTATCTAAATAAGCTAAACTTAATCTACTATGCAGCTTGGTACTTCAAAAGAAAACCAAATAATTTTAAAAGAAGCCGAAGTGGCCAAGTTGCCTATATCTTTTACTCCACTCAGCTAGTGCCGGGGCGCCCGCCTTTTACTGCTTTCCCAACCGGCAAATTAAAGCAATTTTTTAAC
>DAOUMG010000148.1:0-3090 GCA_034411935.1 Dehalococcoidaceae bacterium | reverse complement strand
AATACGGCCAGCCCCACAATAAAAAATGTATTGATAGACCAGATAATACCTGGAATTCATGTAAACCTCCGTTTCCATGCCACCATTATGGCCGGCTCCGGTCAGCCGGTTATTGAGGTACTGGAGGATACCCGCAAGCAGAAGAAGAATAACTATGTTCTGATAGTGGAAGGAGCCGTGCCCACTAAAAAAGATGCTGTCTACGGTGCTATGGGAGAGAAGAACAACCAGCCGGTTTCTATGGCACAGCGGGTCGAGGAGATGGCCAGAAATGCCCTGGCGGTGCTCTCGGTGGGCACATGCGCTTCGTTCGGCGGCATATCGGCAGCATCCCCCAATCCTGCCGGCTGTAAGTCGGTGAAGGAGTTTTTAGATTCAAAGAATATAAAGAAGCCTCTGGTATGTATCCCGGGCTGCCCGCCCCACCCCGACTGGCTGGTGGGCACTATAGCTGGTGTTATATTAAATGGATTACCAAAAACGGAAGATCTGGATGATTACCTGAGGCCGAAAGCCTTCTACGGCAAGCTTATTCATGAGAACTGCCCCAGGCGCGCCTACTTCGACGAGGGGAAATTCGCCAAGAGGTTCGGTGAGGAAGGTTGCATGCTTGAACTGGGCTGCAAGGGGCCGATAACCTATGCCGATTGCTCCATCAGGCACTGGAACAACGGCACCAACTGGGTAATAGGAGCCGGGGCGCCCTGTAACGGCTGTACCCAGCCGGAGTTCCCGGACCTGATGTCGCCGTTTTATGAGAAACTGGAAGATATCGAACTGCCTGAGAAAACCGTAAGCGGCAGCGCTGGTAAGGAGGAGAGATAGTGGCTAAGATTACAGTAGATCCCATTACCAGAATAGAGGGACATCTGAAGATAGAAACCAGGGTGGATAACGGTATCGTTAAAGAAGCCAGGAGCACCGGCAACCTCTTTCGCGGCATAGAGCTTATTTTAAGAGGCAGAGATCCCAGGGACGCCCAGATAATAACCCAGCGTATCTGCGGTGTCTGCCCACAGTCACACGGTATGACGGCCGCCCTGAACCTGGACGATGCCTTCGGCATAGGTGCTAAAATACCGGCCAATGCCCGCCTGATAAGAAATCTCATTCAGGGGACGCATGTAGTTCAGGATAACATTTTGCACTTCTATCACCTGGCGGCGCTTGATTATGTAGATATCACCGATGTCGCCAAGTATGAAGGAGATAGCTCAGACCTGAAATCTGTAAAGGAATTCATAGCCCGTGGCGAACTGGGACCTTTCGTACCGCGCTACGAAGGTGACTACAGACTACCGGAGAAGGTAAACCAGGCGGCTACCGCTCATTATATAGATGCGCTGGAAATAAGGCGCGTCGGCCATGAAATGGTAAGCATGTTAAGCGGCAAGATACCGCATAGTGTCGGTATCGTACCCGGCGGAGTTACCAGCCTGCCGACTACGGATAAGATAGCCGCTTTCCTGTGGAAGTTGAGGCGTTTACAGGATTTCATTGATAATGTATATATACCGGATGTTTTGGCGGTGGCTAAAGCTTACCCCGATTACTGCGAGATAGGTGCCGGCTGCCGGAATCTGCTGTCATATGGAGCTTATGATTTAGAAGACGGCAATGCTGACCAGGCAAACCGTAAAAGGCTCTTCAAGCAGGGAGTTGTGTCTGCCGATTTATCATTTGCTCCGCTTGAGATAGATAAGATAAACGAACAGGTAAAATACTCCTGGTATAGCAATGAAACCACCGGCAGGCATCCTTCACAGGGTGAAACTAAAGTACGCTATGATAAAAAAGACGCCTACTCATGGTTAAAGGCGCCGCGCTATGACGGAAAAGTATGCGAGGTAGGACCTTTAGCCAGGGTGGCAGCCAGCTATGTCTCCGGGGATGAGGAGATTAAGAAAATGGTGGATTGGGCGCTGGCAGAGCTAAAGGCACCACCGAGCGCTCTATTTTCCGTGATGGGCAGGCATCTGGCCAGGGCGGTATCGGCTAAATATACCGCCGATAATCTGGAAAAGTGGCTGCTTGAAATAAAAGCCGGCGAGCCCGTATTTGTTGATTACGAACTCCCCGAAGAAGCTATCGGATACGGTGTTACCGATGCCTCAAGGGGAGCCCTGGGACACTGGATAGAGATAAAAGGTGGCAAGATACATAACTACCAGTGCGTGGTACCCACCACCTGGAACGCATCGCCCAGAGACGATAGCGGCCAGCAGGGACCGATTGAACAGGCTATAGAAGGAACTAAGATAAAAGATAAAGCTAATCCTTTTGAGATTGTCCGTATCGTCCGTTCATTTGACCCCTGCCTGGCATGCGCTATACATTAAAATAAAAAATCTGGTTTTGAGGAGAAAAGATGATTATATCAAAACCAAAACAGTGGAATGATATACTGGAATTCACTAAAAAAGATAAGACCCTTTTTATCCTGGGGTGTAACGGCTGCGCCCAGTCTTCGGGTACGGGAGGACGGGTACAGGTAGAAGAAGCCGAACGGAAACTAAAAGAAGCCGGCAAGAAGATTGCCGGTAGCATGGTGGTTGATTTTCTGTGTCAGAAGGCGCTGGTGAAATCCAGGCTAAGACCAAGGTCGGAACAGATAAAGGCTACCGATGCAATTCTGGTAATGACCTGCGGTTTAGGTATTCAGACGGTAGCTTTAGTGGCCGGCAAGGTATGCCATCCGGCCTGCGACACCATCTATATGGGCGGTAGTCGCGGCGAATGGATTGGTGAAGCCAGATGTTTCGAGTGCGGTCAATGCGTGCTGGAATATACAGGCGGTATATGCCCGCTAACAGCTTGCTCAAAATCGCTTTTAAGCGGTGCCTGCGGCGGTGCTTCGGAAGGTAAATGCGAACTGGATAAGGAGAAGGATTGCGGCTGGGAACTTATCTATAATAGATTAAAAGAGCTGAATCGGCTGGAAAATTTAAAGCATTTTATAGATCCCAAGGACCATGACAAGCGTATGATTTATGGAGAAGTTATGGCTTCACCGCGCTGGGCGCTGGAAAGAAAGGGATAATAAGGAGAATAAAGTGAGCCTTAAAAACAAACTGGCAAAAGGTAAGTTCG
>DAOUMG010000147.1:0-13599 GCA_034411935.1 Dehalococcoidaceae bacterium | reverse complement strand
GGTAGTGCCTATCACCAGGTTAACCCCATACTTTACAGCGGTGCGGACGGCTGGCATAGTCGCCTGGGCAACCGTGAAATCAACCAGTACATCGGGCCGGCATTCGGCAAGTAGCTGCTTAAGATTAGCTGAAAGGGGAATAACGCCGGAGCCGTCCGGCAGAGCCAGCTCGTTACTGCAAACTTTTAAGTCAACGGCACCGACAGCTACAGTGGCTTCATCCTGGCACAGGGCACGAATAACTTCCTGCCCCATTCTGCCTAAAGCACCCTGGACCACTACCTTTATCTTATCCATAGTGCCTCTCCGTGGTTAAAAGCGCCTTCTGGGCCTTTCATTTCTGCTTTGGTTTGGGTGCTGCGAATCAGAGCGACCATGGGGAGAAAAGCCTGGGTGCCGGGGAGCCCTGTCTCTATCGGGAGAAGCAGGAGAATAGTCCTCAAGAAGTACCCTTCGCGAAAGGTTAACCCTGCCCTGGCTATCTATTTCGGTTACCTTAACTGTAATCTCGTCGCCTATTTTAACCACATCTTCAACTTTATCAACCCTTCGGTTCTCAAGCTCACTGATGTGAACCATGCCATCCTTACCGGGTAATATCTCAACAAAGGCGCCGAAGTTCATTATACGTACTACCTTACCTGTATAGATAGCACCTACCTCAACTTCTCTGGTAAGTTCTTCTATCATCTTGATAGCTTTCTGGGCCGATTCCTCGTCGGTAGCACCAATATATACCGTGCCGTCGTCGTCTATGTCAACCGTGGTCTTGGTGGTTTCTATGATAGATCTTATCATTCGGCCGCCGGGACCTATGACTGCACCGATTTTTTCGGTATTTATAGACAGCTTGTAGATGCGCGGCGCGTAGCTGCTGATTTCAGAGCGGCTTTTTTCTATTGTCTGGTTCATTTTATCCAGGATGAAAAGGCGTGCTTCTTTAGCTTGAGCGAGCGCCTGCTCTATTATATCCATGCCGATACCTGTAAGCTTTATATCAAGCTGGATGGCGGTAATACCCTCTGTGGTGCCGGCTACTTTAAAGTCCATATCTCCGTAATGGTCTTCCAGCCCCTCGATATCGGTTAAAGTTACGAAATTACCTTTTTCATCGGTAACCAGTCCGATTGATATACCGGCAACCGCCCTCTTTATGGGGACGCCGGCGTCCATAAGTGACAGGCTGGAGGCACAGGTGCTGGCCATAGAGGTGCTGCCGCTGGAGCTTAAAACCTCCGAGACAAGACGGATTACGTAGGGGAAGTTATCACCCAGTTCGGGAAGTACCGGCTTGATGGCCTTTTCGGCCAAAGCGCCGTGGCCTATCTCGCGGCGTCCTACAGAGCCGACGCGCCTTACTTCACCTGTAGAGAAGGGGTGGAAGTTATAATGGTGCATAAAAGTTTTTTTATCTTCAAGACCCAGGCCGTCTAGCGGTTGTGCCTTGTTGGGCGGCGCCAGGGTAGCGATATTCAGCACCTGTGTTATCCCTCTTGAAAAAAGCGCCGAGCCATGGACTCTGGGTACCAGCCCAACCTCGCAGCTTATAGTCCTTATCTCGGAAGGAGTACGGCCGCTTACCCTTTGTCCCTTTTCAAGTATATTGGCTCTGACGGTTTTCTTAACCTGCTCATCGAAGATGGCTTTAATTTCGGCTTCTCCATAAGTATCTTTAAGGCTTGCTATGAGCTCTTCTCTTAAATTATCCAGCGCTTCTAGGTACTTTGTCTTATCGGGCTGGTTTAAGGCATCATCTATCCTGCCGTTAAGGGCTGAAGCTATAGCGGCAGACGCTTCCTCGTTCATTTCAGCAACAGGAGTTTCCAGCTTTTCCTTGCCGCATTTATCCTTAAGCTCTTTAATAAGCTTGATAACCTGCCGGTTAGTCTCATGCCCCAGTTTGATAGCTTCAAAGACGATATCTTCGCCGACCTCGTTGGCTGCCGTTTCTAGCATAACAACTGCTTTTTCCGTACTGACAACGATTAAGTCAAGCGAACTATCATTAAGCTGGGCGAAGGTGGGATTTACTACGAACTGGTTTTTAATATATCCTATTCGGGTAGCGCCGATTGGTCCGTCGAAAGGAATCTCTGAAATAGCCAGAGCCGCCGAACTGCCGATAACTGCCAGCAGGGAAGGGTCGTTCTCATTATCCACGGAGAGAACGGTGATGATAATCTGGATATCTTTACGCCAGTCCTTTGGCAACAGAGGTCTTATCGGTCTGTCTACCAGACGGCTGGCCAGTGTGGCTATATCGCTGGGGCGGCCTTCTCTCCTTATGAAACCACCGGGTATCTTGCCGGCAGCATAGAGCCTTTCTTCGTATTCCACCGTTAGCGGTAGAAAATCACCCCCTTCGCGGGGTTCTCTGCTGCTGCAGACGCTGGCTAAAACAACGGTATCGCCGTGGCGAACCGTTACCGCGCCTCCGGATTGTCCGGCCAGCTTGCCGGTTTCGATAGATAGGTTAGTATTACCAATGCTGTGTTCCAAATGAACGGGTGCTATCAACTGATACTCCTTACTAGAAATAACGGGGGAGGCAATGCTTTTATTTACGCAGGCCGAGTTTGGTTATCAGGTTATGGTATCGTATTTCGTCTTCTTTTTTGAGGTAGCCCAGCAGGTTCCTTCTTTGCCCGACGAGTTTAAGCAAGCCTCGCTTGTTATTGTTATCGTGCTTGTTGGCTGCCATATGGGCGGTCAGCTGATTGATTCGGCTGGTAAGCAGGGCGACCTGAACCTCGGTCGAGCCATTGTCCTTTTCGTCTAACCTAAACTGGCTGATGACTTTCTGTTTTGCTTCCTTGTCCAACTTTGCCTCTTAGACCTTTATATTAAACGATGGATTATAACATAAGTAAAAGCCACTGTAAAACAGAGCTTGACTCGGATAGAGAGGCGACGCTATATTGAACCTGTTCTATGAATGTTGGCATTCTTAAGATAAGTTTTCGTATTGCCGGAAAATCGTCTCTCAAAGAAAAGAGGCAGGTGGTAAAATCAATCATCGCTCAGGCGAGGAACCATTTAAACGTATCCGTCGCCGAGGTTGAAGATAATGATAAGTGGCAGCTGGCTACCATCGGTATTTGCTGCATCAGTAATGATAAAAAACGCACTAATGATATCTTGTCCATGGCGGAGTCTTTCATAACAGGCGGCCGTTTTGATATTGAGGTTATAGAAGCTAAAACCGAGATCATTTCTGTATAAATATCATTATGGATACACGAGCCGTAATAAAGGAGCTGAAAACACTACCCACCTATAGCGGGCAGATAGTACATCTTGAGCGGATTCCACCGCGGCGGGCATGCTACGCCGAACTTGAAAAAATTCTTGATGATAGCCTTGCCGTTTGTCTTAAGAATAAGGGTTTATTACCCCTTTACAGCCACCAGGTGGAAGCCATAGATAAGATAAGACGGGGCTTGAACGTAATGGTAGCTACTTCAAGCGCCAGCGGTAAGAGCCTATGCTATAACATACCTATTATGGAAGCCCTGTTGAATGAACCTTCAAGCTGCGCCTTGTATCTATTTCCTACCAAGGCACTGGCCCAGGATCAGTTAAGAGGGTTATCAGAGTTATTTTACCCCGAGTTTATTAAGGCAGACGAACTGGCTACCTATGACGGCGATACGCCGACATCGGAGAGGGCGGCTATAAAAAAGAAAGCCCGCTTGATTTTAAGCAATCCGGATATGCTTCATATAGGTATTATGCCCAATCATAAATCATGGCTACGGTTCTTCAAGCAACTGCGTTATGTGGTGGTAGACGAGGCTCATATTTACAGAGGCGTTTTCGGTTCTCAGGTGGCGAATATTTTAAGAAGGCTCAGGAGGCTGTGTAGTATTTACGGCTCCAGGCCGCAGTTTATCTTAAGTTCGGCTACGGTGGCCAACAGCGGTCTGCATGCCTCCAGGCTGGCGGGGCTTGATTTCTGTGTTATTGATAGCGACGGCTCACCTCACGGCGGCAAAGACTTTGCCTTCTGGAATCCTCCGTTTATAGATGAGGCTAGGGGAATAAGAAGAAGCGCTAACAGCGAAGCCGCCGGACTTTCGAGCGAGCTGATTAGCCGTGATATCCGCACCCTTACCTTTGCCAGGACACGAAAACTTACCGAGCTTATCTATAACTACTCTAAGCAGAGGCTTTCTGAAATCAGCCCAGGGCATAGTAAGAAGATAAAACCGTACCGCGCCGGATATCTGCCGCAGGAAAGGCGGCAGATAGAAAAAGAATTATTTAAAGGAGAGCTTGACGGCGTGGTGGCCACTAACGCCCTGGAACTGGGTATAGATATCGGCGACCTTGACGCTACTGTGCTTACCGGTTACCCGGGCAGTATCGCCAGCACCTGGCAGCAGGCGGGAAGAAGCGGGCGAAGGGGGCATCGCTCGCTCAGCTTTCTTATCGGGCTGGATAACCCGCTGGACCAGTATTATATGAGGCATCCAAAAGACTTTTTCGGAAAAAGCTGCGAAAACGCACTGGTGAACCCTGAAAACAGCTATATCCTGGCATCTCACCTGCTGGCTGCCGCCTGGGAATGGCCTCTTGATAAAAGCGACGAAAGACTTTTCGGTCCCAGTTTTATGACAATGTTAGAGGAACTAGAGGAAAAGAGACTTTTAAAAAAGCGGCGCGGGCGCTGGCACATAGCCTCTTCACTGGCCAGCCCGGCGCACCAGATAAATATAAGAGCCACATCGGGAAAAAACTACTCGTTGATTGATATAGAAACGGATTCGCTATTAGAAACCGTGGAAGATAGCATCGCATTTTTAGTGGTCTATCCCGGGGCGATTTATCTTCACCAGGGCGAGACTTATCTGGTGGTAGAGCTAGATATAGAAAAGCGTACCGCCTATGTAAAACCGGTAGCGGTTAATTACTACACTCAGGCAAGAGATATGACAGAACTTAACATAAAGAGTATAAAGAAACGAAAGAAAGTGGGCCGGGTCAATGTCTATCTGGGAGAAGTTGAGGTTGTGGTAACCGTGGTCGGTTATAAGAAAAAGATGCAGTTCACCGAGGAAGTATTGGGCGATGAAGAACTGGTTTTACCGCCTAACAGGTTTAATACGATAGCTCTGTGGTTTGACCTGCCCGGAGGATTGGATAAGAGGGTGGACAGTGATGGACTGGATTTACACGGTGGTTTGCATGCCACCGAGCACGCCGCTATCGGCATACTGCCTCTGTTCGCCCTGTGCGATAGAAACGATATCGGCGGCGTATCGACACCGCTGCACCCGGATACGGGTAAGGCGGCTGTTTTCATCTACGATGCCTATCCCGGCGGTGTCGGCATCTCGGAGCTGGGTTACGATGAGATAGAAAGCCTCTGGCGGGCGACAATCAAGACGATAGTAGAGTGCCCCTGTAAAGATGGTTGCCCCAGCTGCATCCAGTCTCCCAAGTGCGGCAATAATAACCACCCGCTTGATAAAGAGGCAGCTTTAATGATACTTAATGGACTGCTGGGGAAATAAGCAGGTTCGTCAATACGGGAAGTATTTGTTATAATTATATAAGGAATTACTAAAATCCCCTGATGTATAAAGGGGATTTGGTTTATTTAGTGGAATGTAGGAATGATAGAAATAAGTGTTAGCCCGGTAGCCTTCGCCATCGGTTCAATAGAAGTAAAATGGTACGGTATCATGATAGCCCTGGCCGTACTATTACTGATAGCCTGGATGATATGGCAGGTTAGAAGAGGCGCAAAGCTTACCTATGATGAAGTCCTTACCGGAGCACTGGTAGCCATACCTTCGGCGGTAGTGTTCTCACGGCTGCTTCATGTAATAGACAGGTGGGATTACTACAGCCAGTTTCCGGACCAGATAGTTGGTTTCGAGGGGCTTACCATCTATGGCGCTATAATCGGCGGTGCTCTGGGTATCTGGATCTACAGCCGTTTCAGTAAGTTCCGTTTCGGCTATGTTATGGATACGGTAACTCCGGTGGTGCCCCTGGCTCAGGCATTGGGCAGGGTAGGCTGCCTGCTGAACGGCTGTTGCTACGGCGCCGAGACCGATGCCTTCTGTGGAGTAGTTTATACTAACCCCGATACCGCAGCGCCTATCGGTATCGCCGTACATCCGACTCAAGCCTATGAGATACTGTTTTTACTGGTAGTCTCTGCGGTTATATTCAAAATAAAAGGCAAGCTTAAGGTTGAAGGTTCGCTCTTTTTAATATATATAAGCCTCTATGCTTTATGGCGTTTCGCCATCGGTTTCTTAAGGGAAGGGACGGATTTCCTGTTCGGCCTGCAGCAGGCTCAGGCGGTGTCGCTGGCGGTACTTATAATAGTCGTGCCTATTTTTATCTATCGCATTATTCAGGCCAGGCGCCAGGCAGCTCTTGATGTAGATAGTGACTAGAGGATAGCCTTATTACATCCTGTCTTTTAAGTTCTTGCGTTTTATAACCCTTCGCCAGCTGCCGGCTTTTGAGTAGATTTCCTTGACTCTGGGTACATACTGAAGCGCCGGCACCAGCAGCATACCTATAGAATAGGCAACCAGAGAGCCGTCATGATATATCAGCCAGGCGACGAAGGGAAAGCAGAGCAACCCTATACTATAGCTAAGGGTAGGAAAACGCGTTATAAGCATTAACAAGCCGAAAATGCACAGGCCTATGGGTAGCCCCCAGGGCATTAGGAAGACGAAGATGCCTATAAGGGTAGCTCCTCCCTTGCCACCGTGAAACTTAAGCCATACCGGAAAGCTGTGGCCGATAATAGCGAATAAACCAGCTAGAAATACAACTCCCTCGGGAACATCCAGCCAGCGAGCGATAGCCAGCGCCGCCATTCCCTTGCCGACATCCGCAAAAAGCACCATCAGGCCATAGAGAAAACCGACCTGGTAAAAAACATTCATAGCGCCCATGTTGCGGGTGCCGACCTGTCGGATATCGAAACCTTTTACCAGGCGTCCAGCCAGGTAAGCGCTGGGAATGGAGCCTAAAAGATAGCCTATTAAAAGAGCCAGTATTGTACTCAACCGCTTACTCCTATTGCTATTAAAAGTTTAGTTTATATTCCGGTCAGACGGGGCGAAGTCCAGGACATTCAACCTGAGAGTCTCTACGCCACGCCAGCAGTTCAACTCAAGATTATACACAAAATCAAGAGGCAAGTGTAGTACTTTAGATAGCGGTTCGCCCAGGCGAAAGGCGATGGCGTCCCATAGGGTATCTCCTTGCTTGATTTTTAGTTTCAGGTGTTCACCGTTATTTCCTATATGCTGGCATCCGATGATTTTGGTGCCCCGGCTGAGAAAAATAGGTGACGGGTTACCGGGACCGAAAGGAGCCAGTTTCTGGATTGTTCTGAAGGTGTCTCCGGTAAGCTCGCTAAAGCGTACCTCGGCATCTATGTCAAGATGAGGGCGCAACTCAATACCGACCAGTTCTTCTTCAGCTATCCGGCTGAGATTACTAATGAATCTATTTAGATTTCTTGCAGGTAGGGTGAAGCCGGCTGCCTGAGCATGACCGCCGAACTGGCTCAATAAACTACTGCATCTGGTTATGGCGCTGATGATATTAAACTCGGGGATGCTTCGACAACTGCCGGTACTGGTCTCTTTACCTACCCTGACCGCTATCGCGGGATGGTAGAACTCATCTGTAAGGCGTCCGGCTACCAGACCGAGGATGCCAATAGGGCATTCCGAATCGGAATAATAAATCAGCGGTGCCATTTCCTTTGAAAGAACGTTTTGCCTGGCTTTATCCAGGAACTTTGCGGTGAGTTTCTGTCTTTCGATATTCTTGATCTCAAGCCAGGAAGCCAGTTCCCAGGCTTCGTCGGCAGATTCTGCCATTAACAAATGAAAACCGGGAAGAGCATGCTCCAGGCGACCGGCGGCATTCAGACGGGGAGCGATTAGCCAGGAGATAATCTCAGGGCTAATATTATCTTCTCTGAAACGCGCTTGATTAATAAGCTCCTGTAGGCCGGGGCGAAGATTGGTGTTTAAGGTTTTAAGTCCCTGAATAACAAGGTAACGGTTCTCCCCCAAGAGAGGCATCATATCGGCTACCGTACCGATGGCGACAAGGTCAAGCAGATTTTCCATGCCTTCCTCTCTGCCCATGCTATGATAAAGTGCCTGAAGAAGTTTAAAAGCTACCCCCACACCGGCCAAATCGGTAAAAGGGTATTTTGAGTCTTTCCTCTTGGGGTCAATAACGGCGATAACCCTGGGAAGCTCTTCCAAGGGTGTATGATGGTCGGTAATAATGATATCAGGCCCCGTTTTAGCTGCCTTTTTAGCTTCGGACAAAGCGGTTATACCGCAATCGACAGTTATCACCAGGCTGACACCCTGCTGGTAGAGTTTATCCAGGGCGGCCGTTTTAAGTCCATGCCCCTCGGAGACGCGGTGAGGAATATAGACGATAACCTGGCCGCCGAGTGATGTTAGCCCCTTGACCATGACGGCGGTGGCGGTGATACCGTCGGCATCAAAATCACCGTAAACGGCTATTTTCTCACCGGAAAGGAGCGCACGATAAATTCTATTCACCGCCTGTGGCATGTCGGGCAGGAGAAAGGGGTCGTTTAGCAGGCGTTTATCGGTGTTCAGGAAAAGCTCAAGTTGAGCAAGATCGGTCACACCGCGGTTATAGAGTATCTGGTTTAAAAGAGGGGAGAAATCACTACTTAAACCATAGAAATCCACTGGCATCGCCGGTTTAATGTCCCAGTGGCAGTGGTTCAAGCTTATCCCCCGCTATATTTTTTTAATAGTAAAACCGAGTTGTGCCCGCCGAAACCGAAGGAGTCGGAGATGGCGTAATTGATATCTACCTGGCGGGCTTTATTGGGCACATAATCAAGATCGCAGTCGGGGTCGGGGTACTCGTAGTTTATCGTCGGCGGGATTATACTGTTTCGTATCGCCAGGGCGCAGATAGAAGCCTCAATAGCGCCGGCGGCACCTATAAGATGTCCTATCATAGACTTGGTAGAGCTTATCGGAATTTTATAGGCGTACTCGCCGAAGACACTCTTAATAGCCAGGGTTTCTATCTTATCGTTTAGTTGAGTCGATGTGCCGTGAGCGTTTATATAACCTACCTCAGCCGGAGAAATACCTACTTTATTAAGCGCCATTTTAATAGCCCTGGCGGCACCATCGCCGTCTTCCCTGGGCTGGGTAACATGAAAGGCATCGCCGCTATCGCCGTAAGAAATAACCTCAGCGATGATATCGGCATCTCTTTTAAGAGCGTGCTCAAGGTTCTCCAGTACCATAATGGCGGCCCCCTCGCTGATTACGAAGCCATCGCGCTGGGCGTCGAAGGGACGGGAAGCTTTCTTGGGGTCCTCGTTCCTGGTAGAGAGCGCTTTTAATGCGTTGAAGGCGGCGTAACCCAGTGGGTTTGAGATTGATTCGCTGCCTCCGGTAAAGATGGCTTCTGCATCTCCGCGTTTGATAGTCTCAAAAGCAACGCCAATGGCATCCGAGCCGCTGGAGCAGGCTGAAGTGGTACAGAAGTTCGGTCCTTTTATTTCTAGTGCTATGGAAATCTGCCCGGCGGCCATATCATTAATCATCATCGGGACCAGGAAGGGGCTGACTTTAGCCGGGCCTTCTGAAAGGAATACCTTCATCTGTTCAAACAGTGTGGTCATACCTCCGATACCGCTACCTACTATAGTACCTATTGCATCTGTATTGGCGCCGCTTGTGAGTATTTTAGATTGCTCGGCGGCTTGTCGGGCAGCGGCTACCGCCAGCTGGGAGAAGCGGTCCATGCGACGGACATCTTTGCGGCTGATATAATCTTCGGGATTGAAATTCTTTACCTCGCCGCCGAATTGAGTCCTAAGCTGGCTGGCGTCGAATAGAGTGATATAATCTATGCCCGAAAAGCCGTTTATTAGACCTTGCCAGGTAGAAGCGGTATCTATTCCGAGAGGGCTTAGAATGCCAATTCCGGTAATAACGACGCGGTTGTTATAATTATTCATCGTATAAGAAAGATAAAAAGTTCAGTTATTTATATCATAACAGGGCTATATCTGTAAATAAAATGCTTTGTTATAATATTAGCGAAAAGGGTATAACTTTGAAGAAGAAAGTAGCACTTGATGTAGTCGGCTGTAAGCTGAACCAGGCGGAAACGGAGGCTTTAGCCAGAAAGTTTGCCGAAAACGGCTATCTGGTGGTGCCGGGAGATGATACTACTGATATTTATATTCTTAATACCTGCACTGTCACCGGTATAGCCGATAGAAAGTCGCGCCATTTGCTAAGGATGGCAAGGAGGAATAACCCCGGTGCTCTAACAGTCGCCCTCGGTTGCTATACCCAGCGAGCCGCCAGCGAACTTGAAAAAGAGGAATATATAGACCTTCTGGTAGATAACCAACAAAAAGAAAACCTTGTAGAAATTATAAAAAAGATTATGCCGCCTGAGGATATCGGCATATCAGCAAGCGGCGTTAAAAGAGGACGCTCGTTCATAAAGATTCAGGACGGTTGCGATAACTTCTGTGCCTACTGTGTCGTGCCGTTCGTAAGGAGTATAAAGAAATGCCTGCCTCCTGAGGAAATCATAACACAGGTAAAACAGCGCGTGGTGGAAGGCTATAGGGAAGCGGTGCTTACAGGAACCGAAATCGGTGGCTACGAATCTTTCGGACTAAAGCTTAAAGGCTTGATAGAGAGGATACTTAAAGAAACTGATACAGAGCGACTAAGGCTATCATCGCTCCAAACGCAGCATATCAGCAGGGAGCTGGCTTCTCTATGGCAAAATCCACGTCTTTGTCGTCACTTTCACCTGGCGCTACAGAGTGGCAGCGATAGCGTGCTTAAAAGGATGAAGAGGCGATATACCGTCGGGGATTACGAAAGGGCAGTTGGCGTAATTAGAGATATCGCGCCTGATGCCGCCATTACCACGGATATAATAGTCGGTTTCCCCGGGGAGACTGATAAGGAGTTTGAGGAAAGCTACCGGTTCTGTAAGAGGATGGAGTTTGCCCGCATTCATGTTTTTCCCTTTTCCAGGCGTCCTGGAACAGCCGCCGCAGAAATGCCCGGGCAGTCAAAGGATAAAGTTAAAAGAGAGCGCAGGGATAAGATGCTGGCTCTGGCTGAGAGGAGCTCAAATCGCTTTATGGAGAGGTTTTCAGGGAAGGTGGTAAAAGTGCTCTGGGAACAGCAGAAAGGCGTCTACTGGAGCGGCCTAACGGGTAACTACATAAGGGTTTATACCAGAAGCGATAAAGACTTAACAAACCAGATAACCGAGGTTACTTTGGGGGAAGTTTGGAGGAGCGGGATGAGAGCTACTCCATCTCCATCACTATAGAAGTCTCTACCTGTCTTTTTGGGATGTCCCAGTAGACGTTTAGGAGTTCGTTGGTGGGTAGCAGTCTGAAGCCCTGTTTTTCATAGAACTTAATCGCCCACCAGGCGTCCTTCCAGGTACCCACCAGCAGACGCTTGGTCTTTACCTTGCTTTTAAGGAAATCCATCATACTGCTGGCGATGCCCTTACGCTGGTACTTAGGCAGTACATATGCGTGGCGGATCAGGGTAACATCTTTAGTCGGCTCGAATCCCATCAAGCCGACTAGCTGGCCGTCCTCCTCCCAGCCGTAGAACTGGATACGGGAGAACTCCTCTTTAAGCTCTGCTATGGGCATATAGGGATTGCCATAGCAATCATCGGGAATCTCGCCTTCATAGACTCTGGCAGCTTCGTTGATTATAAGAAAGAGCCTGTCAAGTTCACTTAGTCGGCAGCGGCGGATGTTCCCCATAACGGAAGTATATCAAAACACCGCCAATGACTGAAATGTGATGGCTGGTAATACTGCGAGCCACCAAAGCATTAGAACAAAAGACGGCTCGCAGTATTCTTCTTAATAACACTGAGCTATCTACATTATAATAGGAAATTCGTCTTCCCAAGGCCACTCGATATACTCAACGATATTAACCGGCCAGACCGCTTCCATAACATCATTGACCCATGCCTTTATAGAAACGACTCCAAGCGGTAGGACAGGTACTGTAGCGAATACTTCAAAAGCGCCGCAATCATTAGCGATAGCCTCTGCCAGTATTGTATCGTTCTCGCAGATAGTTAAAAGGATAACGTCATCGGGATTGAAGCCGGCGCCTTTAATACGGATAGGCATATATGGTTCAACTTCAACGGTAGTAAAAGAGCAGTAGCCGGTATGCCCGGTAAAGAAAGGATGATTCGGATTCCAGGTGACTACTATCTGGCGCGCCGGCCCCACTGGCCCTGCCGGTCCTGTTAGTCCTGTTGGTCCCACTGGCCCTGCCGGTCCTGTTGGTCCTGTTGGTCCTGCCGGTCCTGTTGGTCCTGTTAGTCCGACATCTCCTTTACAGCTGGCAATCGGAATGATGAATAGAGAGAAAACTAATAGCAGAAGTAGTACCTTAGTGATAACCTTCATAAAACGCCTCCTTTTCTGTAAATTATGGTACAGAGAATGGATAAGGCAATTCTATATGGTGAAGCGAAGAAATACAATACATGAAAAGAAATACATTGGCGCGCCTAGAGGGATTCGAACCCACGACACCCGGTTCCGAAGACCGGCGCTCTGTCCGCTGAGCTATAGGCGCTTGAAGCTAAAATCTAGTTTTAAGACAACGTTATGTCTACTCTTGGCGTTAAATTGGCGTTATTTTTTCGTCTGCCTCTTTTTCCTGCCCATTATACTTTGCAATGAAAGCCTGGTCAAAGCGAGCGGCAGCCGCCTCCTGAAGTCCGGGGGCAACATGGCTATACGTGTCGAGTGTTATCTGTATGCTGGCATGCCCTAGCCTCTCCTGGACTATCTTCGGATGTACACCCTGCTTGAGCATAAGGCTCGCGTGGGTATGCCTTGCATCATGTAATCTTATAGGTTTTAGTCCGGTGCGTCTCACTAGCTTAATCCAGGCATGGGTCACGGTATTGGGTAGAAGTGGCTTGCCTTCAAGGTCACTAAATACTAGGTCATCATCTTTAAGTGGTATCCCCAGCATGGCCCGTTCCAGTGCCTGTGTTTCCCGGTGCTCTCTAAGGACTGATATGGTTAGCGGTGACAGGGCTATCATGCGTTTTCCTTTAGCTGACTTTGGCGGCCTGATAACCACCTGGCCACCTTTAAGCACGTGCAAGCTGCGGGTAACATAAAGCTGGCAGAGTAGTAAATCGAGGTCACACCGTCTCAAAGCTAATAATTCTGACCTGCGCATTCCAGTAAAAAGGGCAGTGTGGAATAGAGCAAAATAAGGCGTCTGTCTGGCAGATTCAAAAAAAGTAGCAATATCGTCCTCGTCCCAGATCTGCATCTCCACGCCCTGGGCACGAGGCGGGGTGACAGCATCAGCAATATTCCTGGCTAGCAGTCCCCACTCTACAGCCATCTGCAGAGCTTTGTGGAAGCAAGTGTGGTGGTGTCTTACTGTTTGAGCACTCAGGCCATTAGATAGCTTTTCAGAATAATAATGCTGTAAGTGCTCCGGCTTTAATCCGCTCAACCTCACATTCCCCAAGCATGGCGCAAAGTGATGA